>DAOUGZ010000277.1:0-23893 GCA_034428955.1 Anaerolineae bacterium
TGCTGGACCTGGTCTACCGCAAGTCCAAGGGCATCGCCCAGGCACTGGACCGGGCCAACCCGGACGACATCGAGCGGCCCAACCCGCTGTCGCAGCGGGAGATGCTCGACGAGCTGGCCAAGCGCATCGAGAGCCGCGAGGCCGGAGAGATCCTGGCCCGGGCCGAGGCACTGGTGGCGCAGGGCAAGGCCGAGGAGGCCCTCGTCGCCCTGCAGGACACCTTCGTCTTCAAGTTCCTGCCGGCCGACCTCTGGGAGCAACTCCTGGCTGTGGCTCAGCAAGCTCTTTGTGCAGTGCAGTCGCTGAGCCCGCTCCAGGCGCGCCGCTACCAGGCCGACCTGGAGGCGCTGGCCGAGCTGGCCCGCCAGGCCCAGGTCCAGCCGGACCTGGAGCAGGTCGAGCTGCCCAAGGCGGCGTAACCCAACGTGCAACAATCCCCGGCGGGGGAGGCCCTACCCCCGCGCGGGGGCGTAGTGTGTCTCCTCCGCCCAGCAACGTGAGAGGAGACACACCGTGAGCATGCGCTACGATGCCCAGTCGCACAACCTGGTCCTGACGGCAGCGGATGGGGAGGGCGCCGTCCTCCCCGTCCTGCTCGTCAACGAGTGCACCTGCGGGGCCATCCTGCGGGTGTACGTCGAGCTGCCGAACCCCTCGGGGCTCAGCCTGGAGAAGTACCTGGACTGGCGTGAGGCCGCCCGCTGCGAGGCGCGCAAGCAGGGGAAGTACCTGATCCTCTTCCCGCGCACCTACCAGGAGGAGCGCGCCCGCTGCTGTCGCCGGGAGAAGTACCTGGCCTTCGCCCTGGAGCCGGCCATCGCACGCTGGCTACAGAGGCGAGAGATCGCCGCCGAGCCCGGGGTGGTCAGCAGGGTCAGGGATGTGCTGCTGGCCCGCGAGGTGCCCGGCCTGGCTCTCCTGCGCGAAGGCATCGGCGGCGAAGTGATGGGCTTCACCTGGCACGACAAGGCCGTCTACGGCGGCGACCGCTACTGGTCGGGCTGGTTGTGCGCGGCCTGCTACGAGGCTGTGTCCGGTGGCGACAGCGCCTGCCGCGTCTGCGGCTCGAAGGACCTCATCGCGGTGAAGCCGGAGAGCTGGGAGCAGTTCGATGCCCGGCGCAAGCGGGGCTGGGCCGAGCTGGCGAGCATTCTGGGCTTGCCCGAGCTGGCCAACCAGGCGCGATAGGGGGCGGCGATGGAGAAACCGAGCGTGCGCATCGCCGGCACCCGCTACCTGGTCGAGCTGGACGGGCAGGACCACTATGTCAGCTCGCGCCGCTGTTCCTGCGGCCGGGCCTGCCAGGCCGTGCGCCTGGTGGCCGAGCACCTGGCCAACGGCGGCCGGCCGGCGCCGGCAGGCATCCCGCTGCCGACGCTGACCGTGCCGAAGCAGTGCCCGCTCTGCGGAGCCGAGGTCAAGGCCGACCACTGGCTCGATGGCCGCAAGGGGCGTGGCTGGCAGTGCACGCAGGACGCCAGCCACTACTGGTACGTGCGGCTGGAGCCGATGCGGCGCTGGCTGCAGGCGAATCGGTGGGGCCGGAAGGCTGCGGAGAAGAAAGCGGCGTAATACAGGGAGAGGGTGTTGGCCAAACGGCCAGCACCCTTTTTCCATATCAAGGCGCCATCACGTTTCTGGCGCGCCTCTTCGATCCATCTTCCTCCCAGCCTTGCGCTTTCGCGTGTGGCGAGCGCCGCTAGTGTACGAAAGCGTCGCGCCCTGCGTACACAGCCGCGTCGCCCAGCTCCTCCTCGATGCGCAGGAGCTGGTTGTACTTTTCGACGCGCTCCCCACGGCAGGGCGCTCCCGTCTTCAGGTGGCCTGTCCTCATCGCCACCGTCAGGTCGGCGATGAAGGTGTCGGCCGTCTCCCCGCTGCGGTGCGACACCTCGGCGCCCCACCACGCGCTGCGCGCCAGCTCGATGGCGGCGTTGGTCTCGGTCAGCGTGCCGATCTGGTTGAGCTTGATCAGCACGGCGTTGGCGACGTTCTCGCGGATGCCGCGTGCAATGCGCTGCACGTTGGTCACGAAAAGGTCATCGCCGACCAACTCGATCTTGCCCCCCAGCACCTGGTTGAGGTGCTTCCAGCCCTCCCAATCATCTTCCGCCAGCCCATCCTCCAGTGAGATGATGGGATACTGGCTCACCCAGCCGGCGTACATCTCGGCCATCTGCTCCGAGGTGGCCCGGCGGTTCTCGGTGCGCAGGTTGTACAGTCCATCCTCGTAGAAGCCGCTCGCAGCCGGATCGAGCGCGATGGCGATCTGCTCTCCGGGCCGGTAGCCGGCCTTGGCGATGGCCTCCAGGATCAGTTCGATGGCCTGGACGTTGGCTTTGAGCGCGGGCGCGAATCCGCCCTCGTCGCCCACGCCGGTGGAGTAGCCACGCTCCTTGACCACGCCCTTGAGCGTCTGATAGGTTTCGCTGCCCCAACGCAGGGCCTCGCGGAAGCTCGACGCCCCCACCGGCGCGATCATGAACTCCTGCAGGTCCGTGCCCTGCCAGTTGGCATGGACGCCCCCGTTGAGGATGTTGAACATGGGAACCGGCAGGACCTTGGCCGGCACGCCGCCGAGGTAGCGGTAGAGCGGCAGATCGACTGCTTCGGCCGCAGCGCGCGCCACGGCCAGGCTGACGCCCAGGATGGCGTTGGCCCCCAGGCGGCTCTTGTTGGGGGTGCCGTCCAGCTTGAGCATAGCCTGATCGACGTCGGCCTGGCGTGTGGCGTCGAGGCCCTGTAGGGCCGGTCCAATCTCCTGGTTGACGTGCGCCACGGCCTGCAACACGCCCTTGCCGCCGTAACGCGCCTTGTCGCCGTCGCGCAACTCCAGCGCCTCGTGAGCGCCGGTCGACGCGCCCGATGGGACCGCCGCCCGCCCATGGGTACCACTCTCTAGCCAGACGTCCACCTCGACCGTTGGATTGCCGCGGGAATCCAGGATCTCACGCGCTCCTACGTCACGGATTGCTGTAGACATCTCTTTCCTCCTTTGTCATGATGACGCTTCATTTCTTCTGAGCATTGAGGCCAGTGACAGTGCCAGGTCGGCCAATTGCTCGACGCGCGGATCGAGGGCCTGGCGAAGGCGGGGATCGACATCGCCGTAGCGCTTGAGCTTGTCGGAGCGCATATCGCACAGGCTGGCCCAACTCAGACTCATCGCCCCGGCGATCATCGCCGCAACGTCCTGCTCCTGCTGGTCGAGGCCAAACTCTTGCGCCAACTCGGCGATCAGAGCCAGGGCCGTAACGATCTTGCGCCGGGCAGCGGCCTGCGTCTCAGGTGATAGGCGCAAGACCCGCCGGTACAGCGTGCCCCCATCGGGAGGGCTTTGCAGCCGCGCATCGGCCTGACGCAACTCTTCCTCGAACATGCGCAGCATGATGGCCAGCGAGCTGTGCTGTGGCCCATTGAGCAGTTCGGCCATCCGTCCTCACGAAAAAAAAGCGCCTCTACCAAGCATGCAGCCTGGTAGAGGCTATCAGCCGGGAATCCGGCGGTTCGTGCCCACGCAAGTGAGCCTCATCACTTTCTGATCGGTCTGGCAGTATTGTATGCTCGCCGCCGCCGGCGTCAAGCCGCTCGCGTTCCCTCTACAGCACTTCGGCAGTCATGCTTGCCGTCCAGGCATCCGACAACAGCCGGCCCAACTGCTTCGCGGCTATCCGGCCCAGCCACCAGAAAGACGCCATGAGGGTCCGTTCCGGTGCAGCGCGAAGCCCGAGCCCAGGCGGCGTACCCTCGCCGACTCGCACGGCTGTCACGGAAAGGTTGGCGATTGCTTCGTCGACCCGAGGGCACCCTCGCAAGGGCAGACAGCGGCCTGCGATCGTGCTTTTGGTGCTGGGATCGGCTTTGTACTATACTCTTGGTGAAACAACTGTTGCATCAGCAAGGGAGACAGGGAATGGCCGACGCAGAGTGGTTGCTCTTCCTGCCGCAGTTGCCGTCCTCACCGTCGAGCCTGCGCGTGCTGGTGTGGCGGCGGCTGCGAGCTGCCGGGGCCTTGGGGCTCCAGAACGGCGTGTGGGTGCTGCCTCAGCGCCCCGACCATGAATGCTTCCTGCAAGGCCTGGTGGCAGAGATTGCGCCACAGGGAGGGAGCGGCCTGCTGTTTCGCGCAATGCCGCTGCAGGCCGGCCTGCCTGGCGATATCGTCGAGCGCTTTCGCGCCGAGCGGGACGAAGAGTACGGCGAGGTGCGCGGGCGCTGCACGGATTTCCTCGCGGAGATTGCCAAAGAGACGGCAGCCAGGAACCTGACCTTCGCCGAGCTCGAGGAGAACGAGGAAGACTTGAACAAGCTGGTGGCGTGGCTCGCCAAGGTCCGCGCCCGGGATTTCTTCGGCGCCCCGCAGGCCGAGCCGGCCGCAGCCGACCTGGCCCGCTGTCAGGAGGCATTCCAGGGGTTTGCCCAGGCAGTATATGCGCATGCGGGGCTGGCCGATCCCGGCGAGAGCACTGCTGGCCGGCGGAATCCGTGACATCACGGGTGTGAAAGCGCAGGGGGGAGAACGACATGGCACAACAGGCCAACAACGGCATGGCGGCGCGGATCACGCAGGGACTCTCCAAACGGAGCGCCCTCACCTTCGTCATCTTGCTCGGTGTCGTCAGCATGTTCGGCGACATCGTGTACGAGGGCGCGCGCAGCATCACCGGTCCCTACCTCGCTGTCCTCGGCGCCAGCGCGGCCGCAGTGGGCATTGTGGCCGGCTTCGGCGAGCTGGTCGGCTACGGCCTGCGCCTGGTCTCCGGGTACATCAGCGACCGCACGCAGCGGTATTGGCCCATCACGCTGCTCGGCTACGGCCTGACGGTCGTCGCCGTCCCGCTCCTCGCTGTCGCTGGCCGCTGGGAGCTGGCGGCGCTGCTCATCATCCTCGAGCGGACGGGAAAGGGCATCCGCACGCCTGCGCGCGATGCGATGCTGTCGCATGCAACGACGCAGATGGGGCGTGGCTGGGGCTTTGGCCTGCACGAAGCGCTGGATCAGGTGGGGGCGACGATCGGGGCGCTCTTTGTCGCCGGCGCCCTCGCCGCCAGGGATAGCTATCAGACCGGCTTTGCCGTCCTGCTGGTGCCCGGCGTGCTCGTCATAGCGACGCTCGTGGCGGCGCGCGTGCTCTACCCGCACCCGCACGAGCTGGAGCCCGCGACCCCGCAACTGACGGCAAAAGGCTTTCCGCGGGTGTTCTGGCTCTATCTTGGGGCCGTCGCCCTCGTGGCAGCCGGCTATGCCGACTTTCCGCTGATCGCGTACCACTTCCAGAAGCAGGCGATCGTCCAGGGCAGCCTCATCCCCGTCTACTTTGCCGTCGCCATGGCGAGCGACGCCCTGGCGGCCCTGGTCTTTGGCCGGCTGTTTGATCGCCTGGGGCTGGCCATCCTGATGGTCGTCTCGCTTGTCTCGGCGCTGTTCGCACCGCTCGTCTTCCTGGGCAGCGCGTCGCTGGCGCTCGTCGGCGTCGCACTCTGGGGCGTGGGCATGGGAGCGCAGGAATCGATCATGCGCGCGGCTATCGCGCCCATGGTGGCGAGCCAGCGCCGTGGCACGGCGTATGGGGTCTTTAACACCGGCTACGGCCTCTTCTGGTTCCTCGGCAGTGCGCTCATGGGCCTGCTGTACGACGTCTCGCTGCCCGCGCTGATCGCCTTCTCTTGTGCCATGCAGCTTGCATCCGTCCCGCTCCTGCTATGGGTCAGCCGGACCAAGCGCTGATCATGTCCCTGCCCGCCCGGTGACTCCGCCACTGGCCGGCGGCGGATCTGCGGGTCAGGTATGGCGCATCAAGCCTTTCTGGTGCGGTAGAAATGGACGGATACCTCCTCCAGTGTCGCCAGACCCTCATGGATCTCGTGATCGACGGCCGAGAGGTAGCGCTCCAGATTGTCGCGAGTATCGATGATCTCGACGATCATCGGCAGGTCCTGCGATAGCCGCTCGATCTTGAAGGTGTGGATGCGGCTGTGGGCGCCAAAGCCCATCAGCCCGCGCAGCACCGTGGCCCCAGCCAGCCCCATGGCGCGCGCCTGCAGGACCAGCCATTCATAGAGCGCCTGTGAGCCGTGCCGGTCGTTCTCGCCGACAAAGATGCGGAGGAGACAACCTTCCTCAGCAAGCGTCATCGATCAACTCCAAAGCAGGCTGCCTGCGAACCTCCCAAGCCAGGCCGCACCCAGACCGAGCACTACCTGGCCCACGACGTTGGCAGCCGCCAGCAGGCCCTGGCCATCGCGCACCAAGAGCACCGTCTCGTTGGCAAAGGTCGAAAAGGTGGTAAAGCCGCCCAGGATGCCGATAAAGGCGGCGGTCCTGACCCAATCGGCGAGCAGGCCGCGCGCCTCCACCAGGTAGCTCAGCAAGCCTATCACCAGGCAGCCGGTCACATTCACGACCAGCGTGCCATAGGGGAACACGATGCTCCCTGTCGCATCCTGAACCAACCCGATTGCCAGGTAGCGAATGACTGTGCCGATAAAGCCGCCCAGGCCCACCACCAGGACCCTCATCATGTCCCTCGCGGTGCGTACGAGTCTGCGCGAACAGGCGCACGTCTGCGCCCGGGCCGGCGGTGCCGGTCAGCCGCGGCTCTTCTTGCCTCCGGACAGCAAGTCCTGTGCCCGCGAGCTAGCCATGGCGACGAAGGTGGCAGGTGTCGTTCAGCGAGACGAGGGTGTAGTCGCCCCCCTCTGCCTCGAACACATTGATGGCACAGGTATCCTGCCGCAGGTGCCAGAAGCGCTCGCTGGCCAGCCCCAACACGCCCAGCAGGATGATGCGGTTGATGACCGTGTGCCCCACCAGGACGATGGTCTCGCCGGCGTGGCGGCCACACAGCTCCTCCACCGTCGCCAGCGCACGCTCACGCAGCTCGGCCAGGGTCTCGCCCCCCGGGATCTGCGCGCGCTGGGGCGCGTTGTACCAGGCGTCAACCATCTCTGACCAGCGCACCCTGGCTTCCTCTGGCGTCAGGCCCTGCCACTGGCCATAGTCGATGTCGGCCAGGCTGGGATGCACCTGCACCGGCAAGCCAAAGTGGCCGGCGATGGCCTCGGCCGTGCGCACGGCGCGCGAGAGCGGGCTGGAGTAGACGGCGCTCGGCTGCCACTCCGCGGCCACCCGCCGCCCGGTGGACTGCGCCTGGGCCAGGCCTACTTCATTCAGCGGCACGTCCGCCCGCCCGCGAAAGCGCTCGACGCGGTTCCATTCGGTCTGCCCATGCCGTACGAGGATAACGCGAGTCATTCTTCCTTCTCCTTTGGATAAACTCTAGCTCTGCTGCGCACCGTGGTCAAATTGCATCCATTGCCGTTTGGCCTTGACGCGCAGCCAATGACCGTAGTAGGCTACCAAACTTGCAGGCATTCGACATTCGAGCGACAAGAGGGCGTGGGTGCAAGAGCAGGAAGAACGCTGGCATGCCCTGGCCGTCGACAGAGCCCTGGAGGTGGCCGGCGTCGACCCCGAGCAGGGTCTGAGCAGCGAAGAGGCGCGCCGGCGCCTGGGCGAGGTAGGCCCGAACGAGCTGGCGGCCGCGCGCGGGCCATCGGCCCTGCAGCAGTTCATCGGCCAGTTCAACGACCTCATCGTCTGGATCCTGCTGGGCGCCGCCCTCGTCTCCGGGCCCTTCCTGGGGGAATGGACCGACGCCATCGCCATCGTCATCATCGTGCTCCTCAACGGCATCCTGGGCTTTGTCCAAGAGTACCGGGCCGGCAAGGCGCTGGAGGCGCTGCGCGAGCTGACCGCGCCGACCGCGGAAGTGCTGCGCGATGGACGGCTGCACGAAATCCCAGCCCGCGAGATCGTGCCCGGGGACATCGTCGTCATCGAGCCGGGCGACCTGATCCCAGCCGACGGGCGCCTCATCTCGTCGCACAACCTTTCCGTGGACCAGGCCGTCTTCACTGGCGAGGCGGCGCCGGCGGGCAAGGAGGCGGGGGCCGCGGCGGCCGCCGACGCCCCCCTCGCCGATCGCATCACGATGGTCTACGCCTCGACCGTTGCGGTGCGGGGGCGCGGACGGGCGCTGGTCACGGCCACCGGCGCAAGGACCGAGCTGGGCAGGATTGCCCAACTGGTGCAGGAGATCGAGGCCGAAGAGACCCCGCTGCAGCGCGAGCTGGACCGCGTCGGCCGACTCCTGATCTACGGCGCGCTGGCCATCGTGGCCATCATCTTCGCCCTCGACGTGGCCCGCGGTGACCCCGTGCTGCAGGTGTTCCTCGTCGCCGTCAGCCTGGCCGTCGCCGCCATCCCCGAGGGGCTGCCGGCCGTGGTGACCATCGCCCTGGCCCTGGGCGTGCGGCGCATGACCGCCAGGAACGCGCTGGTGCGCCGCCTGCGCTCGGTGGAGACGCTCGGCTCGGCCTCGGTGATCTGCTCCGACAAGACCGGCACGCTGACCCAGAACCAGATGACGGTGCGCCAGATCGTCACGCCCGAGCGAGCCATTCAGGTCACAGGCGAGGGGTACGCGCCCCGCGGTGGCTTTGCCATCGACGGGCAGCCCATCGCCAGCGAGGCGCAGGACCTGCAGGCCGTGCTGCGCGTGGCCGCCCTGGCGAGCACCGCCGACCTGATCCGCGAGGGAGAAGGGCCCGACGAGCGCTGGACGATCCGCGGCGACCCGACCGAGGGCAGCCTGCTCACGGCAGCAGCCAAGGCGGGCTATTGGGAGGCCGACGCCGAGGCGGAGTACGAGTTCGCGGAAGAGTTCCCCTTCGATTCCGAACGCAAGCGCATGAGCATCGTCTACAGCTTTAGGGGCAATGGCGAGCGGCCGGCGGCGCTGGCCACGCCCGTCGCGCCCGGCGGCCGGCTGGCGTTCGTCAAGGGGGCCCTGGAGGCCGTGCTGCCCCTCTGCACTCAGATGCAGGAAGGGGGGCAGGTCAAGACCCTTGGCCCCCACGAGCGGCGCGAGTTCAGCGACGTGAACACCTACCTGGGCGGCCAGGCGCTGCGCGTGTTGGCCATGGCCTATCGTCCGTTGGTGGCTGATGTGCCGCTCAGCCAGGAGGCGATCGAGCGCGACCTCATCTTTGTGGGCATGGCGGCCATGATCGACCCGCCGCGCGGCGAGGCGCGCGAGGCGGTGCGCACCAGCCAGGAAGCTGGGATGACCGTGGTCATGATCACCGGCGACCAGGCCAACACGGCGGTCGCCATCGCCCGCGAGCTGGGCATCTTTCACGAAGGCGATGTCGCGCTCACCGGGGCCGAGCTGGAGCAGATCGGCGACGAGCGGCTCGACGAGATCGTCAACCGCGTGCGCGTCTACGCCCGCGTCGCGCCCGAGCACAAGCTGCGCATCGTGCGCGCCTGGAAGTACCAACACCAGGTGGTGGCCATGACCGGCGATGGGGTGAACGACGCCCCGGCGCTCAAAGAGGCCGACATCGGCATCGCCATGGGCGTCACCGGCACCGGCGTGACCAAGGAAGCGTCGGACATGATCCTGTCGGACGACAACTTTGCCACCATCGTGGCGGCCACCGAGGAAGGGCGCACGATCTTTGACAACATCCGGCGCTTCATCCACTTTATGCTCTCGTGCAACATCGGCGAGGTGCTGACGCTGTTCGTCGCCGGGCTGGTCGGGCTGCCGCTGCCTCTCATCCCCATTCAAATCCTCTGGATCAACCTGACCACCGACAGCCTACCTGCTCTCGCCCTGGGGGTCGAAAAGCCCGAGCCGGGCGTCATGCGGCGCCCACCGCGTGACTCACAAGAGGGCATCATTACGCGCCCGATGACGGCCGCCATCGGCTGGCAGGGGGTGCTGATCGCGGCGGTGACCCTGGGGGCCTTTAGCCTGGAGCTCTTTGTGCGCGGTGGCGGCGTCGAGCGGGCGCGGGTGCTGGCCTTCTCGACCTCGATCCTGGCGCAGGGCGTACACGCCTTCAACCTGCGCAGCGAGCGTTACTCGCTCTTCACTATCGGCTGGTTCACCAACCGCTGGCTGCTCGGCGCGCTCCTGGCCATCATCCTGGGCAACCTAGCCGTCATCTACGTACCCTTCCTGCAGCCGGTCTTCGCCACCATGCCCCTCGACCTGGCCGATTGGGCCATCATCGTCGGCCTGGGGCTCGTGCCGCTCATCGTCGTGCAGGCCCAGCGCGTCGTGGGCGAGATGAGGCAGCCAGTGCTTGGCTGAGGTCGCCTGCACTTAGCCCTTGCGGTTCTCCTCTTGCAGATGCTGCACCTCGGCCTGCAAGCTGGCCACGCGCGCCTGCAACGCCTGGTTAACCTTGGCAAGGCTTGAGGCACGGGACTTGAGCGTGGTGCACATGGCCTCCAAGTGCGCACATCGCTCGGCCAGCTCTTGCATGGCCGACGTGTGAGTGGCGCGCCCATCCATCACCTGAGCCTGCTTGATCTGAACGCGAAGATGGGCTACCCCAATGGCAAAGACGCTCAGCAGGGCTTCCCCTTCGTCCCAGCCCGCCTCTCTGGCCAGGCGTAGGGCATCCCGGTACGTCTCAGCCAGCATCTCGATCTCGACTTTCCTGCGCCTCGTCTCACGGGACGCCTCTGGCGGGAAATCCTCCCCGGCCTGAGCCTGTTCATCTGCCATCTATTGAGTCCCTCCCATAATGCTGCGGTCCCCCGGTACGGGTTCTTGCGTTCCGAACACTTCCCTGAACAGATCCTCTCCATAGGCGGTCTGCAGCGGCTCGGCTTCGCTCAGCCTGAAAGTCCGCGCGCCGTCGGCTTCTCTCTCAGCCCGCAGGGAGATGGCTCTCTCCATCCTGCTCTCATAGATGCCGTGCGCAAAGGCATACTGGTGCGTAACGAAGAATACCGTGATGCGCTTCTCCAGCAGCGCGCGCACGACCTGCCCTGCAATCTCCGAGCCTTCTCGTTCGTTGGTGGCGGCAAAGGATTCGTTGAACAGCACCAGGGAATTGGGCACGATCTGGTCGACGATGGCACTCATCCTGGCCAGCTCTTCGTCGAGCTTGCCGCTCTTCATGGTGCTGTCCTCTTCCCGCCTGTAGTGCGTAAAGACTCGACTGCAGGTATTGGCGCAGAAAGACTCGGCCGGGACGAACATGCCACATTGCATCATCAGCTGCGCCAGACCGATGCTGCGCAGAAAGGTCGACTTGCCGCCCTGATTAGCGCCGGTGATGATGGTGAGGTCCTTCCCGTCGGCATTCACGTCGTTGCCCACGACGCGTTTCTTCATGGTCAGCGCCAGACAGACGTCGTAGAGCCCCGTGAAGGAATGCCTGCGCTCGCCCGAGTCCACAGGCTGGGGGAACGCGACCGGCTCGTCCAAGTGAACCAACTGTTCATGGAGGTTCAGACAGCCGATATAGAAGGCCAGCTCGATGCGCAACATCTTGAAGAAACTGTCGATGTGATCTGCGGATTGGGCCGCCGCATTGGCCACCGGGTCGAGGCCCCGGTCGCGCAGATCGGAGATCGCCCTTGTGCCCCCCTCGTCGCGCGGATCGATGCTAAACGTGTAGGTCGGCGACCTCTGCGTCAGGACGCGCTCCACCCAGCGCTTCGCATGCGGCTTGCGCAGCACATAGCTCGTCCCTTCGTTCCCCTGCCCCAACTGCGCGCTGAGCAGAACGCCGCGACGGAATTGCAGCGCTTTGAGGTGCGCGTCGACGACCGCGAAATAGTCGTCGTCCAGCTCCTGCGCAATCATGGCAAAGAACCTTCTAAAGCCCTCCGACTCGAAGCGACCGGCGTGCTCGTCAGCGATCTTTCTCAGCTTCTTGAGCAGCTCCACGAACATCTCCAGCAGCTGCACCGCGCTGCTCAGTATGCCGGAGGGGTAGTAGGTGCCAAAGATGCCGAGGTACCGGCTTCTCTTGTTCTCGATCGACTCAAGCGGGATGCGGTACAGTGCCCTGACGACGTCGCCGTTCTTCAGGCAGTCGCGCAGCACGTCCTGGCGATAGCGAATCGCCTCTGGGTCATCGAGGCTGGTCTGCACCGCCTGCCTGGCCATCGTGTACAGGAACTCGTCGCCGCGCGCCATGGCCTCGAACAGGGTTTTCAGCTCGAGGTCCTGCATCAGCGCTTTTTCGTTCCAGGGCAGCTTTTGCTGCGGGTCGAAATCCCGGTCGCGGTACATCAGAAAGGCCTTCATGGCTTGATGCGCTCCACGATCTGTCGATAGGTCACATGGTGCTTCTCGGCGATGGAGAGGGCGTAGGCCAGCCCATCGGCGGGCTTGCGCACGATCTTGAAGGTGCGTTGGGCCGGGTTTTCGGGGACGATCGTGCTGACCATGCTGACCGTTCTTTCGCTGAACGAGGCCATCTCGTCCACGAACGTCACCCAGACGCACAGGCAGTCGAGCGCGTTGATGCGCTCCATGATCTTCTTGCTGAGGAAGACGGCATCCTGTAGCGTGGTCGACGAAAAGATCTCGTTGATGACGAGGATGCTCTGCGGGGTTGCTTGCTCCAGAACGGCGTGGACCCGCACCAGGTCATCCTGCAGCTTGCCGCGCAGGTTCTTGATATCCTCTTCCTTCTCAAAGTGCGTCAGGAGCTGGTCGCACAGGAAGAGCTGCGCCTCCCGGCCGGGGACGGGGCAGCCGATGCTGGCCAGGTAGTGCAGCTGCCCGAACGTGCGGGCGAAGGTGGTCTTGCCGCCCTGGTTGGGGCCGGAGACAACAAAGACCCGTTCCTGGCCTTGCAGGTAGAAATCGTTGCACACGACGGGAGCGCGCTCCCTGACAAGCCGGTTCGCCAGGGCGATGTCAAAGCCGTCATAGTCATAGACGTCCCGCGTCTCGGCGATCTCTGGATAGCAGAACCCTAGTCCCGCCTCTTTGAACGTGGCCATGAACTCGAGGTAGGCCGCGTAGAACTGGATCTCGCGGTCGAAGGTGCGGACGGTCTCGTCCAGGAAATCGGTGTGGCGCGCATAGTATTCGTGGAGGCCCGCAAAGACATCGGGGTACAGTTTGGCCACACCGTCGACGATCCATGCTTCGACGTGGTTCATGCCCGCTGCCACATTGAGCTTGGCCCGGTAGTCCTTGGCCGCACCCTGCCGGAACTTGGCAAAGGTCTTCTCCACCTCCGCACTATAGTCGGCTTCCTCTTCGTACTTGTGGACCTTGACCTTGAGGCCGTTGATCGTCACGCTGTACACAATCGCGGATAGGTCGGCCTTGACCCGCGTCGTATCGGCCGCGAGCGAGAGAAAGCCGTCGGAGCCGGCGTAGCTCGCCAGGTAGGCGCGAAAGCCGATAAAGCCGCGCGACTGCAGGTGCGCCCGATCCAGGTCGTGCGCCAGGGCGTTCACCGCCGCGCAATAGACGATGGCCGCCTCGAGGAACCACCCTTCCTTGTGGTTGCGGAACTCAAGCTTGTTGGCCAGGCCAAGGTTGCGGCGCACGATGACCATGCGCTCGGCGAATGCCCGGATGCTCCTCAGCAGGCCCTCGTCTTCCAGGTCCCGCATGACCTCGTGACGGTAGTGGATGGTGTCGACGTCGTGCAGGGGGGCGTAGAAGAACGGCTTGAGGTCATACTCCTGCCTTCGCGCCGTGATGGTGTCGACGACCTGGTCGAGGTTCAGGTCCGGGAAGCAGGCGGGCGCTTCAGGCGTTTCTCGTCCCGCGCTAGGTTCTGTCTGCACGTGGAGCATGCTGTGACAAGTCATCGCGTCAGCACCTCTTGCGGCACGGCCCACCGGCACAAAGCCAACTTCATCTACTGCCCCCCCATCAGAGTGGCAAGGATGGCCTTCTGAGCGTGCATACGGTTCTCGGCCTGGTCAAAGATCACTGAATGCAGGCCGTCGGCGACCTCGTCGGTGATCTCCTCACCTCGATGCGCCGGCAGGCAATGCATGACGATGACATCGGGCCGCGCCTCGCTCACCAGCCTGGCGTTCACCTGGTACGGCGGGAAGACCTGCAAGCGCCTCTCTCGCTCGGCCTCCTGGCCCATGCTGGTCCAGACGTCGGTGTAGATCACGTCGGCAGTGCTCACCGCGATATGCGGATCACTGGTCGCTTGAACCGACCCGCCGCTCTCGGCTGCAAACTCGCTCGCCATCTCCAGGACTCTGCGTGAGGGGGTGTAGCCGGGCGGATTGGCGGCCACCACGTGCATGCCGAGCTTGGCCCCGCCAATGAGCAGCGACGTTAGGACATTCGAGGCGTCGCCCACGAAGGTCACGTGCACGCCCTTGAGCGGCCCCTTCCTCTCGTAGATGGTCAGGAAGTCGCCGAGGGCCTGGCAGGGATGGCTGAAATCGGAGAGCCCGTTGATGACCGGCACTCGGGAATGGCGCGCCAGCTCGACGATATGATCGTGTGAGAAAACCCGCGCAAAAATACCGTCGACGTAGCGGCTGAGCACCCGGGCCACGTCGGCCACACTCTCGCGCTGGCCCAGGCCAACCTCGTTGGGCGACAGGTACATGGCATGTCCGCCGAGGTGGTGCATGGCCATCTCGAACGATACACGCGTGCGCAGGCTGGGCTTCTGGAAGATCATGCCCAGGACCTTGCCGGCGAGCAGCGGCTCATTGCCGCCGTGCTGCCACTGGTCCTTCAGCACCACCGCCTGCATGATCAGGTCTTCGATCTCCGCAGGTGTCCAATCGACCAGGCTGATCAGGTCCCTCTTCATGGCGATCCCTCCTCTTTGTTGCCGGTCTCCGACTCACCTTCACCACGGAGACCGGTGCGGTGTCTCAAGATATCGCTGGCGGCTGGCTACCCAACAGAAGTGCGGCGACGATCATCAACGCAAGGATCACCACGACCGTCACCGCCGCGGCTTCGAGGCTCATAGCGACCAGTCTGCGTCGCTCAAACTGATGGCGCGAGTACTCGTCGTAAGTGATCAGAAACGCCATCGCACCTGCAAATGGACTGAACACGAGGCCCAGGAGCAGGAATACCCTCAGGCTAGAGCTCATGCTCACTTGCTCAAACCTCTTTGCCGCCTGCGACCTGTGCGACGGCGCGCCAGGGCGCGTCGGCTTCTGCTCCCAGGGGCTCGTGCCGGAAACGATAGTCTTGCTTGCGGATGTACTCGCCGAGCTGCCAGCGCAGAGCCTCCAGAGCCCGGATCTGCGCCGCAGTGAGGTCCATCGCCTGCTCGGAGGCGCCCGGCAGGCTGAGCGCTTGCCGCAGGTGCGGGAGGCAGAGCCGCGGCGCCCCGAGCGCGGCCAGGGTCGCCTGCCGCTCGACGGCGGCCTGGGCCTCGCACGCCGGGCAGTGACCGCGCTCGCCCGGCGCAGTCACGCCGGCAACGGCCTCTCTCCTCCCGAGGCGCTCCAATAGAGCCAGCAACCCGTGCCAGCCGGCTGCCGCATCAATCTGTCGCGCCTGGGCCTGCAGCAGGTCGCTAATCGCCGGCACCTCGGGCTGCAAAAAGGCTGCCGTGCGGCTCGCGCCCACCACGCGACGCAGGCGCCAGAGGTGGGCGTTGCAGAGCGAGGCCGCCGGGGGCTGGTCCTCCTGCTGGGCACCGGCCGCAGCCGAAGGGGCAGCCAGCCGCGCCAGCCAGTTGTCCATGGCCGGCGCTACTGAGCGGCAGACCGGGCAGTCGCTCTCGTTGACGCTCCCTACCACGCGCAGGGGCAGCCCCATGGCGCCTTCCACCTGCCCTACCGCCGTATCCTTCGCTGCGCGCGGCTGCGTCGCCCCCTCTTTGCCCACCATCGCCTCGACGATGGCGTCGGCCCATGGTCCGGCATCGCGCCCGGCAGCCGATGGCGCGATGCGCCGGGCGAAGGCCTGAGCCAGCAAGTCCCGCTGGCGCGCCGTCACTGCCCGCCGCAGGCCCATGCTCAGGTGGGGCAGACACAGGCCGGCGGAGGCCAGGTACTCGCCGCGGAACGTCTCATCGCCCAGGTGGCTCAGCAGCGTGTCGAGGTACCTGCGGCTCGACTCGGCCAGCATGCGGCAGGCCGGGCATGCCTGCTGCGGGGCGAGACGAGCCGCGAGGGCGACAGGGTTGCGTTGGCGCCGTGCAAAGCGCCTCTTGGCCTCCCACCAGAGTTCACGTCCATCGTCACCAGCCAGGACGTGCAACAGCTCGCCGATGATGTCGTGATAGACGATCGCCGTGCCCAGTCCATCGCGCACCTCCAGGGCGAACTGCCAGGCATGATAGCGGCAGAAGCCGCGCGCTGCCCGGAGCTCGGCCCGTAGGCGCGGGTCGTTGACGCCTTCGTAGGATAGGGCGTCGAGGCTGCGCGACACCGCTCGCAGGCCGAGGCGGCACACGGGGCAGCCCTGGTCGTGCAGCGCTTCCAGCACCTCAAAGTAGACGAGGTGCTTGCTGGGTAACAGGTTCGCCATCGCAGACCACCACACCAACAAAAAAGCTTCCACTCACAGCCAATCGCAGGAGTAGAAGCTATCAGCCGGTTAGCTACCGGCGCTGAGTGGCGGCGCAAGCCGCCATGCCGCGAGCCTCATCGCGGCGAGTCTATTCTATTGCCATGCCTGCAACGCTACCAGAGAGCAGGGGCCCGGGGGAGGCACCCCAACCTGGGCCCCTGCAGGGAGGCCAGGCCATCCTCCGCTCTCAGGATGGCCTGGCTTCACCCCCACTCCTAGCATAGCACGCGCCGACGGCCGCGTCAACGCGCCAGCCAATCGCGAACGCGCAGGCTATGCACCATATCGCCCAGATGTAGCGGCAGGCCCCAGCGCTGGCCGGCGAGCATGCCCAGCGCAAAGGCGGCCACCCCCAGCACCAGGCTGGCGAGCACGTGGTTCGTCGCCGAGCGCAAGGACGCCTGTTGCGCGAGGTTGCTGATGTCCAGGATCCAGGTAGAGAAGGTCGTGAACGATCCGCAAAAGCCGACGGTCAGGAAGACCTGCCAGCGAGCAAACTGGCTGGAGCCCGCCGCGCGTGCGATGATGAAGCCAAGGAACAGCGAGCCGGCCGTGTTGATGATCAGCGTCGCGATGTGGCCGGGCACTGGATAGGCCGCCGTCAGCCAGCGGCTGGTCAAGAAACGAGAGGTGGCGCCCAACAGACCACCGATGCCGACAAGAAAGAGGTCCCTCAACGTTGCCTCCCACGTCCGTGAGTAGTCGAACGACAGCCCGGGAGGCGCAGGCATAGAAAAGGCCTCTACCTGGAGCCACTCCGGGTAGAGGCCATTAGTCTGCGACGACGCTTTTCTCGCGGTGCAACACAACCGCCGGTGAGCCTCATCACCGCTTCCGTACGATGCGTAATATAGCCGGACGCGCCAACTCTGTCAAATCAACGCTGTCTTAAGCATCTGCACGCCGTTTTCGCAAGTAGGTGTCCCAGTAGGCAAGGGCCACGACCCCAGCCCCGCCGACGACGTTGCCGATCGTGACCGGCAGGAGGTTGGCGAGGAGCAAGTTTCGTACCGTCAGGCTCGCTGTGTCGATGAGAACCCCGGCAGTGGTGAGCTGGGAGACGAGCGTAGGATCGCACACCTTGATGAGCAGGGCGAGTGGGATCACGTGCAAGTTCATGATGCTGTACTCGAACTCGGCGGCGATGGCAGCCGAGATAGGCAAGACGATAGTGATAGCCTTTTCGAGCGCCGTCCGCCCGCTGAGGGACATCCAGACCGCCAGGCAGACGAGCGCGCTGCCCATGATGCCCAACACCACCGCCTGCAGAAAACCCAGCTCGCACTTGTCACTGGCCATGGCCAGGATGTTGGCGGCGACGGCGCCATTGAGGGCCCGGTACTGCAGGCTCAGGTACACCGCCAGGGCGACGGCAAGAGCTCCCAGCGCATTGCCCAGGTACACGACAATCCAGTTGCGGAGCAGCCTCCGGAGAGACACCTTGCCGCGCACGAACGCCACGCTGAGCAGGCTGTCGGCGCCAAACAGTTCGGCATCGATCAGCACGATGGGGATGACGCCGGCGGCGAAGGCCAGCCCTTCCAGTAGCTTGGTGACGCCATACGATGGAGGGGCGAGGCGGGCCCTGATCGCCGTCACGAGGAATGCGCCCAGGCCAACGAACAGCCCTGCAAAGAGCGCCCGGCTGAATATGGCCAGGATGGTGAGCTGAGCCTTCATGAGGCTTGCCAACTCGGCCTGCGCGGCGGCCTTGGCCGACTGCAAAGCACCGCTACGATCCAATCCATCAGACATTGTCGTTCTTCTCCATGGGTGGTGGATCTACTCAAGCAAGCACCCTTGGGCAGGTGCCAGATCCGAAAGCAACAAAAAAGCTTCCACCCGCAATTCGCCCTTGCGAGTAGAAGCTATCAGCCGGCCCAGCCGCCGGCGCACCGAAACCGCACAAGCTGCTCCGCCACGAGCTTCATCGTGGCGGGTATCATATTCAGTTGTGACCTACACTATAGCACAGTCGGTCGCCGTGGGCAAAAGCAGGGCTCAAGCCGGTTCGAGACCGAGGACATACCGCACCTTCATTCTTCACGTGGCGATGTACCGGCAGTGCCTCGGCTCCTACGGGCGAGATACTTGCGCAACTCTTCGAGGAAGAAGAGCAGGAACGGGACTGGCAGCAGATAGAGCCAGGCCCCCGCAGGCAGAGCTGCAGTTCCAAAGACGCTCTGCAGAGGCGGTAGATAGACGAGGGCCAGGATGATTGCAATCTCGGCAAGAACGCCGATATTCACATTGCGGTTCGAAAACAGTCCGACACTGAACGTCGAACTGCGATCAGTGCGTACCGCGAAGACGTTGCCGATCTGGCCCAGGACGATGGCGCTCAAGGTGACGGTGGTCGCCGCCAGGTATAGGACGCCGACCTGGTCAACGCCGGGCAGAGGGGCCAGGCGGCAACAGAAGCCGTTCGTCCAGTACAAGGCGAAGAAGGCGACCATGCCAAACACCGCCTCCAGCAGGCCGAGCCAGGCCCAGGAGCGGGCCAGGAGCGGGCCGTCAATCAGATGCTTCTGCTGACTACGTGGCGGCTGTTGCATCAGGCCAGGCTCAGCGGCTTCCAGGCCCAGGCCGAGGGCCGGCAGCATATCGGTGCCCAGGTCGATGGCCAGCACCTGTAGGACAGTGAGGGCCAGCGGGATGCGCCCGGCGCTCAGGACGAAGACAATGAAGGGCAGAGCCTCGGCAACGTTGGAGGCAAAGATGTAGGTGATGAACTTGCGCACGTCAGCGTATACGCCGCGCCCCTCCTCGACCGCGTTGACGATGGAGGCAAAGTTGTCGTCCGTCAGGATCATCACCGCCGCCTCTTTGGCTACGTCGGTGCCGGTGATGCCCATGGCGATGCCGATGTCGGCTCGCTTGAGCGCCGGCGCGTCGTTCACCCCATCGCCGGTCACGGCCACGATTTGCCCCAGCTCTTTCAGTGCCGAAACCACGCGCAGCTTGTGCTCGGGCGTCACCCGCGCGAAAATGACGTCACCCCCGCGCAGGGCTTGCTGAAGGGCCTCGTCGGGCAGGGTGTCAATCTCGGCACCGGTGATGACCCGCGCATCTTGAGTCTCCACCAGGCCGACGCGCCGCGCGATGGCCTCGGCGGTCAGGCCATAGTCGCCCGTGATCATGACGATGCGAATGCCAGCCTCATGGGCACGCTGCACGGCGGCTGCCACCTCGGGCCGGGGCGGATCGTACATCGCCTCCAGGCCGAGGAAGACCAGATCCCGCTCCACTTCCTCGGCCGTCTCGCAGGCCACCCCCTCGCCGAGAGGGCGGTAGGCCACGGCCAGCACGCGCAGCGCCTCGCGGGCGTAGGCATCGTTCTTCGCCATGGCCTCGGCGCGCCAGCGCTCGTCGAGCGCCTCCTCGTGGTCGCCAGCCTGGATGCGCGTGCTGACGCGCAGGACCTCGCTCGGCGCCCCCTTGACGTACGCCCGGCCCTGCCCACCGACCTGGTTGATCGTGCTCATGCGCTTGCGCACCGACTCGAAGGGCTGCTCGCAGATGCGTGGCTGCGAGGCGGCCAGCGTCTGGGGCTCGAGGCCGTACTTGGCGGCGGCGACGATGAGCGCAGCCTCCGTAGGGTCGCCGAGGACCGTCCAGCGCGGGCTCTTCTCATCCGGCGGCAACAGGCGGGCGTTGGAGCAGAGGCTGGCGGCACTCAGGAGCAGAGCCAGGTTCGGCTCGGAGCCGGCGGGAATGACCTGATCGTCGCGGCGCAGCTCGCCGGTGGGTGCGTAGCCCGTGCCGCTCACCTCCACCTCGCCCGATGGGAGCCAGATTCTGCGCACGGTCATCTCGTTCTGGGTCAGGGTGCCGGTCTTGTCGGTACAGATGACCGTGGTGGAGCCCAGGGTCTCGACCGCCGAGAGCTTCTTCATCAGGGCATTGCGGCGGGCCATGCGCTGCACGCCGACAGCCAGCGATAGGGTCACCAGCGGCAACATGCCCTCGGGGACAAAGGCGACGACGATGCCGATAGCGAAGATAAACCCATCCAGAAAGCTGGTGGAGGTGAACGCGACAGCAGAGGCAAAGAAGACAGCGCCGACGGCAACAGCGGCGATGGTGATCACACGCGTGGCACGGCCGACCTCGACCTGGAGCGGGCTCTCGGCCGCCTCGACGCTCTGGGTCAGTTGAGCAATGCGCCCAAAGCCCGTATCCATGCCGGTGGCAAAGACAACGGCTCGCCCTGAGCCGGTGGCCGCCGTCGTGCCCGCGAAGACAAAGTTGGGCTGTTCGGCGTAGCTGAGCTCCTCGCGGGTGGAGGGCTCGGCCGTCCTGCGCACCGGCACCGATTCGCCGGTGAACGTCGAGTTGTCGGCACGCAGCTCGGACTCTTGCACGAGGCGGGCATCGGCCGAGATGCTGTCGCCTTCGGCGAGGATGAGCACATCGCCGGGCACCAGTTCCTCGGCGGGGATGCGCTGCTCCTGGCTATCGCGCACCACACGAGCGTAGGTGGGCAAGAGCTTGCGCAGCGCCTCGACGGCCTTTTCGGCTTTGAACTCTTGCCAGAAGCTAAACGCCGCGTTGATCAGGATCACCGCGAGGATGGCCCAAGCCAGTTGTGGCAGGCCAGCCACGAAGGCCAGGACGGCGGCGGCCCACAGGAGAAGAGCCATGACATTGGTCAGGTTGCCCAACAAAGAATAGATCAGGGGCCGTTTCTTGGCTTCACGAATCACATTGGGGCCATAGCGTTGGAGGCGCGCCTGGGCTTCTTCTGCGCTCAGGCCGGTGGGCGAACTCCCCAGGGTGGCATAGACCTCCTCGGGCGGGCGGGCGGCCAACTCCGACGCCCTGTCCTCAACCTCGCTTGCTTCTCGGGGCGGCGCAACAACAGCCATGGTACTCCTCTGGATTCCGTGACTGCCCTTCGTTCAGCAAGATGCGGACCGTTATTGAGCGGGCAGGCCAGGGCGCGGGAGAGGTGCCCTGTATGCGGATGTTCAGCATTGCCTTGACAGTTCTCCGCCGCGGTGCTAGTATCATGTAATCATAGGGCGATGAGGCTCGCCCTGGAAGAGGGAGCGCCCTCTGAACTGTCGAGCCATCGACTGATAGCCTCTACCTCCGCAGTTTCTTGCGGCCGGTAGAGGCTTTTTCTTTGCCGATGGCGAGGATGATGTCCATGTCTGTAGATGAGGAGTATCGCCTGCGCGGGTACACTCAAGCGAAGCAGCAGGTGGCGGAGTTGGTTCGCGCCGGCAAGCAGGTATTGCACGAGATGGAGGAAGCGGATGGTGAAGACCGTTGCCAGGACCTGCTCGTCAAGCTGGCGGAGGACCGCTTCAACCTGGCCGTCGTGGGGCAGTTCAAGCGAGGCAAGAGCTCGCTGATGAACGCCGTGATCGGCCGTGACCTGCTGCCCACCGGCCTCCTGCCGCTGACTTCGGCCATCACCGCGCTCTGCTATGGCCCGCAGGAGCGGGTGGTCCTGCGACGCAAGGGGTGGAGCCTGCAGCCGGAGGTCGCCCTTGGCGAACTTGTCGAGTATGTGACCGAGCGCGGCAACCCCGGCAACGAGAAGGGGCTGGTCGAAGCGCGCGTCGAGTTGCCCTTGCCGTTCCTGCGCGGCGGCCTGTACTTCGTCGACACGCCCGGCATCGGGTCATCGCGGCAGGAGAACACGGCGACCACCTACGAGTTCCTGCCCGAGGCCGACGCCATCGTCTTTGTGACCAGCGTTGAGGCGCCGCTCAGCGAGGCCGAGGAGCGTTTCCTGCACGACATCAGCCGCCACGTACGCAAGCTGTTCGTCGTGGTGAACAAGGTCGACCTGGTGGCCGCACCCGAGCGCGAGCAGATGCTGACCTACATCCAGGAGGGCTTGGAGTGTAGCCTGGCGGCCGACGGCGTGCGCCTGTTTCCGCTCTCGGCCCAGCGCGCGCTGCAGGCCAAGCTGGAGGCCAGACCGGAGGAGCTGGAGGAGAGCGGACTGCCGGAGCTCGAGGCGGCGCTGACCACCTTCCTGGTGGAAGAGAAAAACCAGGCGTTCCTGGTAGCGATCCTGGACCGGCTGTCGCGCATCCTGGCTGAGTACGAGGGCGCAGCCGGCGCCGAGGCGGGGTCCGGTGGCGGCGCCGACCCTGCCGAGCCGCCATCGCGCATCGCCAACCTGCAGGCAAGTGCGCGTACGCTGCGGGCGATGCTGCTGCCCAACGGCGCCCCCGCTGAGAGCGAGCCGGCGGCTGGGCTGCAGCCAGTCACGCCAGGGGTGCTCGACGAGCAAGTGCGGGCCGGTGCTGCGCGCCAGCAGCAGATCGCCGGGCGAGCCATCGCCGGCAGCCGCAGCTGCCCGATCTGTGTGGTGCAGAGCCGCGTGCTCTTTGACTTTTACGCGCAGTGGCAGCACGTGTTGGCCACCAACCCAGATGCGCAGGGCGAGTTCGCATCCGCCCGGGGGTTCTGCCCGGTGCACACCTGGCAGTTTCAAAAGATCGCCGCGGCGCAGGATCTCAGCGCGGGCTACATCGCCCTGACGCAGGCCACGGCCGCCGAGCTGCGTCGGCTGTCGGAGACGGCAACAGAGCGGACCGATGCGGCCATCGCCGCGCTGTTGCCGGACCCGCAAGCCTGCCCGGCCTGTCGCGTCCTGCGCGATGCCGTGGGCGCGCAGATCCGCTCGCTGCTGGCGCAGGTCGCTACCGAGGAGGGCCAGGCGCGCTATGCGCGGTCGGCTGGGGTGTGCCTGCCGCACCTGCGCATGGCACTGGCTATCGCCGGGGGTGCGGAGGCGGCGTTCCTGCTGCGGGAGCAGGCCCGGCACCTCGAAGAGACCCTGGAGGACCTGCACGGTTACGTGCTCAAGCGCGCTGCCCTGCGCGGCGGACTGCTCAACGCCAGCGAAGAGAGCGCTTGGCAGCGTATCCTGGTTCAGCTCGTGGGCGAGCCGATGGCGCAGTTCTGGGGGTGAAGCCCAGCGTGTCTTGTCGTGCTTTCATGCCTGTCTGCAGACTCGAGGAGGGTAGTCAATGTCCGCGGATCAGAATACTCCAGCAGCCGGTGCAGCGACGACGTCATCTAGTGATGCCGGACTGGGCCGCAACGTCATCGCGCTGGGTTGGGTGGCCTTCTTTGGCGGCCTGGCCCAGGATATCATCCAGCCGATCTTGCCCACGTTCTACACCTCAGTGCTCGGCCTCAACAAGGAGTTCATCGGGCTGATCGAGGGGTCACTCACGACGGTCGTCAGCCTGATGAAGATCGGCGCAGGCTATCTCTCCGATGCCCTGGGGCTGCGCAAGGCAATCGTCTTTGTGGGCTATGCGCTCTCGGCCCTGGGCCGCTTTGCTCTCGGCCTTGCTGGCAGCGGGGGTGCCGCCTTTGGGCTGCGGCTGACCGATGGCGTCGGCAAGGGCCTCAAAGATGCCCCACGCGACGCGCTGGTGGCGGGCTCGGCCGGGGGAAGGAAGCTGGGGTTTGCCTTTGGAGTGCAACGTACGCTGGATACTCTGGGCTCGGTGGCCGGGCCGCTGGTCGCCTACTACCTGTTGCGCATCTGGGCCAATCACCCCAACG
>DAOUGZ010000278.1:0-12613 GCA_034428955.1 Anaerolineae bacterium
CAACCATGGCCTGCCCAAAGACGCGGCGGAAGTGAGCGCCATAGATGGATAGGGTGATGGCCAGCGGAAAGAGCTTGGGCCGGTGAAAGAGCGCCCAGAAGAAGAGCCGCCAGTAGTAGACGCGCTCGGCCCCCTTGATCCCCAGTTCATAGATGGATCTGAAGAAGGCCCTGAGTTCGCTCCTCGTCAGGCGGCGGTTCACCGGCCGGCGGTCAAACTCGCGCAGGAAGGTCACGATTCGCTGGTAGTAGGCCCTGGGCGCATAGATCTCGCGCACGATACGGTGGTAACCGGCCAACAGGGTCTCGGTGTTCATGCGCGGGATAAAGTTGAGTGAGCTGTCGGTATTGTCGCCGGTGATGTCGCCGAGCAGGCGCCCCTCGCGCCGGAGGCGCTCGTAGAGAGGCGTGCCCCGCGGTGCCTGCAGGATGCCGACCATGGCCGTCACGATGCCGCTCTTTTGGATAAAGTCGATCTGCCGCTGAAAGATCGAGGGCGTATCGGAGTCAAAGCCGACGATAAAGCCGGCCTGCACTTGAAGCCCGGCACGCTGCAGGCGCTTGACGCAGTCAACCAGGTCGCGCCCCTGGTTCTGCACTTTGCGGCATTCGGCCAGGCTCTCCTCGCTTGGTGTCTCGATCCCCACAAAGACCACCTCAAAGCCTGCCGCCACCATCTCCTGCATCAGTTCCTCGTCGTCGGCCAGGTTGATCGAGACCTCGGTCTGGAAGGTAATGCCCTTCTCGCGCGCCCTCCAGGCCTTGAGGGCGGGCAGCAACTCTTGCTTGAGGTGGCGCTTGTTGCCGATCAGGTTGTCATCGACAAAGAGGATGGGATAGCGCCAGCCCCGGGCATAGAGCGCATCGAGTTCGGCGATGATCTGCTGGGCCGTCTTGACTCGTGGCCGGTGCCCAAAGAGGGCTGTGACGTTGCAGAACTCGCAGTTGAAGGGGCAGCCGCGGGAGTACTGGATGCACATGGCCGCATATTGCCGCAGGTCCGCCAGCTCCCAAAGCGGGGCCGGGGTCTGCTGCACATCGGCAAACTCGTCGGAGGTATACACTCGCTGAGGGTGGCCCGCCTCGAGGTCGCGCAGGAAGGGCGCCAGAGTGAGCTCGGCCTCGTTGAGCACGAGATGGTCCACTGTGGGGAACTTTTCCGGCTCCTCAGTAAAGAGCGGCCCGCCGGCCACGACGGGCACCCCAGCGCGGTTGCAGCGCGCGAGGACCTCTTGCGCCGACTTGCGCTGGACGACCATGGCGCTGAGAAAGACATAGTCGGCCCAGGCCAGGTCTTGATCCCTCAAGTGGGTGACGTTCATATCCACCATCCGCTTCTCCCAGCTCTCAGGCAGCATGGCGGCGACAGTCAGGAGCCCCAGGGGAGGGAAGGAAGCCTTCTTGGAGACGAACTTGAGCGCGTGCCTAAAGCTCCAAAAGGTATCGGGAAACTCGGGGTAGACCAGCAGAACTCGCATTGCACTCCCTCGCTGAAAGAGTATCTGTCGCTTGGCGTAGAGGTAGCCAGGTATGGCGGTGTATGAACCGGTGCGCGGATTGCTGGGGCGGTGGACGCCTCAAGAGCGCCCAGTCAACGCCGGCGGGGCATAACCGCTGATCCGGTGCAGCCCGCCGGCAGGGGGCAGCGAAGCAAGATTGGGGCCAATGATGGGCGAGCGCACGCCAAGCGACAATCGGTCAGACGTGCGGGGGCGGCTGGCGGCATCGGCAGCGAACCCCGCTTCACACATAAGACAGCGGGGTTCGCTGCAAGGTTTCAGTTAATAGCACTTGCGCGGGTCGGACCCTATCCAGAGACAGACCCTAGTGCTGCGCCGCACAAGTTCTGAAGAGTAACATGGCGCCGCATGGGGCGAGTCGCACCCATCAGAATCTCTGCGGTGCACTACTAGACTGCATCGTGCCGGTAGACGCCGGCGACCAGTCCGTGGTAGAGGGTGTGCAGGTCGCCCTGCGGATAGCAGTTCGAGAGAAGCTCGGCGTCCAGCTCGGGGGTGACCTGGTTCGTCAGCACGGTGCGGCACTCGATGTGCAGGGTGGCCTCAGCCAGGTAGGGCACGTCGAGGGCCTGGCCCGTAGCTACGGTCCAGCCCTGCTCGGCGATCTTGTCGACATCGCGACCGGAGGCTGTGCCGCAGCGGGCAATGGCCTTTTTGCAGCTCGCGGGCATCAGGTTCACGCTAAAGACGCCGGCGCGGTTGATCAGGTCAAAGGTGTAGCGCGATGGGCGCACGAGAACAGTGCACATCGGCCGGTTCCAGATGCGGCCAAAGAGCGCCCAGCCGATTGTCATCACGTTGGCCGGCCGCTGCGTGTCGGGCACGACCAGGAGCAGACCCGGACCCGCGAGTTGTTTCATCAGCTCGGGAACCTGCTCGGCATAGTCGACGGAGACGAGCTTCATGGTTGTACCTCCATTCTTTACAGTAACGCCATGCCGCACACGGAAACGAACGAGCCTGCGCGATCGGCCGGTGCCTGAGCATAGCCTGCGGCCTCGCCGCGCACCGGGCTGAGCAGGCGCAGGGCCAGGTAGATCGGTGCCAGTCCGCAGATGTGCCGGTGGTCCTGCTCCGCCGCGACCTGGGCGTAAAAGCCTGTGGCGTCACCCTGGGCGGCGGCGGCCAGCAGTTCGGCATCGGCCTGAGCGCCGCGAGCCTGCCCCGCAGAGCCCATGATGGGCCGGTCGCCGAAGGCGGGCCCCGAGTGAGCCAGGTCACCGGAGGCGACGATCAGGGCCCGGCGGCCGGCAAGGGCCTCGCGCAGGGCAGCGATTGCGTTCTGCAGCCCGGTATCGGCTGCCGGATCGGTCTGGGCCGATAGGTACCTCTGGAAGGAACCGCAGAGGATAGGCACCAGAGCGATGGGCTCTCCCCGGCGCACATGGTGCAACCAGACGGCGGCCAGCTCGATAGAGTGCTCTGAGCGGTGGTGCAGCTCCTCGGCATAGGCCTCATCGCGGCCCAGCGCCTTCTCTACCGCTTCCACGACCGGCCTGTCTGTGGGCAGGACGCCGAAAGGCGTGGCATAGCTCTGCTGGGTGAGGGTGAGACGCGCCTCTTCGGCATGATGGTCGGTGCCCAGGATGACGGCGACTTCGGCGCGGCGCGCGCTGGCGGCCACGCGGCTCCACACCTCGGCGTACACAGACCCACCACGCGGGTAGTCTATGTGTGGGCTGATCAGCCCGCGTGCAATGAGCCCCAGGCCTCCCTTGGGCGCAGTGTTCATAAAGCGCTCCAGCAGCTCGGCCAGTTCGTTGGGGTCTGCGGGATAGCCCTGCCCGGCGAGCGCCGGCAGACGATAGGGCGCGCTGCGGTACTCGTGCAGAGCTTGCAGGCGGGCGCGGTGATAGGTGGCATTATCCAGGAGCAGCGCCTCGTCCAGGCGCTGTATCATCTCGGCCATTCTCTCGGCTGAGATGAACAGGCCGAGACGGACCTGGAGGGCCGCGCGCAGGGCATCTTCGTCCCGGCTGCCGTCGCAGAGGGCCAGGAGCGGAGCGAGCGCCTGGGGTATGGCTACCGTCTTGTCACTCAGCCCCAGGGGGTCGCGCAGGATGATGACGGGCCGGCCGTTCATCGCCCCGATTTCGGGGTGTATTGGGCGGAGCTTGGGGTTCATGTAACCTGCTTCTAGCGATAACGGTGGAACCCTGACACACCGCTCTCCCGTCAGGGAAAGCGATTTGCAAAAACTCGGCGAGCCAAACCCTGGGCTACGTTACCCAAGGTTTCACGATCCCGAGTTTTTGCTAGAGGAGAGGCCCGCATTGCTCGCCAGGGAAATGGGTGTGTCAGGTCTGGCCTTCAGGAAATACGGATAGCGTGGCGCAGGGTCTGCGCTAGGTGAGCATACTCCGGCTCGGGCGTGTCGTCAAGTGGGCGCGGCCTGGGGAGCGTCACGGGGGCCTCGAGCACCAGCCGGCCGGGTCGCGAAGAAAAGACCAGGATGCGATCGGCCAGGTGGATGGCCTCGTGGATGCTGTGGGTGACCATGACCACTGTTTCGCCCTGTGCCTGCCAGATGCGCACCAGCTCCTCGTTGAGCTGCTCGCGGGTGAGGGCGTCGAGGGCGCCGAACGGCTCGTCGAGCAAAAGCACCTCGGCGCCCTGCACCAGCGCGCGGGCGATGGCGACCCGCTGCTCCATCCCGCCGGAGAGGTTGCGCGGATAGGCATCCTCAAAGCCCTCCAGGCCCACCAGCCGCAGCGCCTGGCGCGCCTGCTGCTCGGCCTGGCGCCGGGGCATCCGGCGGACCTCCATGGGCAGGGTCACGTTGGCCAGGGCTGTGCGCCAGGGCATCAGGTTGGCCTTTTGAAAGACGTAGGCAATGCGCTGTTGCGGCCCGCACAGCGGCTGCCCGTCAAAGCGGACTGTGCCCAAAGTGGGCCGCAACAGCCCGCCCAGGATGTGCAGCAGGGTCGACTTGCCGCAGCCGGAAGGACCCAGCAGGCACACGAACTCGCCGCGGCGCACGCTGAGGTTGGTCTCGGCCAGGGCTTCCAGGTGGCCGTTGCTCGCCGGAAAGGCCATCGCCAGCCGCTCGCCGACGAGAAAGCCCTCGTCCGCGGCGCGGTTGCAGGTCGCTTGCTTCTCCACAGGCATCATTGGGGCAGAAACTCGTTCGTAAACATGGCTTCCGGGTCCACGTCGGTGGAGAGGATCTGTAGCTCGCGCAAGAGGTCGACGACAGCACGCCAGGAGGCGGGGTCGCTCTGCCCAAGAGGCTCCGCCTGCCAGAGGCGTACTGCTTCTTCCAAGACGGCGCGCTGCAGGGGTTCGTTCTCCCCCCCGATTTCGGGCACCAGCTTTTGGGTCGCGGCAAAGGCAGCGTCTGGGTCGGCGATAGTATCCGCCAGGCCGCGCAGGAAGGCGCGTACCATGCCCCGTACCAGCTCGGGCTGCTCTTGAATGGTCTCCTCGTTGGTGATCAGACCGTTGGAGGGCAGGTTGGTGTATTGGTCCAGATAAAAGACCTGGATCTCTTTGCCGGCGGTGCGCAACTGCACCGGCTCGTTGAGGGTGTAGCAGATCGCCGCGTCGACCCGTCCTTCGCTGAGGCTCGCTACCTGCGTATAGCCGATGACCTGCAGGTTGACCTCCTCCGCGGGGATGCCTACCGCGTTGAGAAAGGCCCGCCAGCCGATATAGCTGGCGCCTTCGAGCACCGGCGTGCCGACCGTGCGCCCTATCAGGTCGGCCGGCGCCTCGATACCATTGCCGGCGAGGGCGACGACGCAGACCGGGAAGCGGCGATACCAGTTGGCCACATAGCGCACCGGCAGTCCGTTGGCACGGGCCAGGGCCACCTGGTCGCCGCTGCCGATGACGAACTGGCGCTCGCCGGCGCCGAGTAGCTTGAGGAGGTCCGTTTCCAGGCCATAGTCGAACTCTAGGTCGATGCCCTCCTCGGCAAAGTAGCCGCGCTCATAAGCCAGGTAGAGCGGCGCGAACTGGATGTTGGGGACAAAGCCCATGGCCAGCTTGACCCTGACCGGGCCCGGCGTGGGTGTGGGTGTGGCCGGGGCCGCGCAGCCTCCAGCGATGATGAGCACCAGGCAAAGCAGCAGAGCAAGTCGTTTCTTCATATGCCGATACCTCCGAATAGGTAAGAGACTGCGGGGGGCAGACGGTGGTACCCTCCCGGTTTCGGAACCTCCGGGAGGGTTATCGATCCTCCTGCCAGCCAAGGAGCAGGTGCTCCAGCATGGACATGAACAAGTAAAAGACCAGGGCGATCGCCATCAGCGTGAACAGGGCGACAAACATCAGCGGCGTATCGAACAGGCCGCGGGCCAGGTTGACGAGGAAGCCCAGCCCCCGATCGGCAGCGACGAACTCGCCGACCACAGCGCCGATTACAGAGAGGGTCAGGCCGATCTTCAGGCCGCTGAGAAAGACGGGCAGGGCGGCGGGCAACTCGAGCAGGGTGAACACCTGCCAGCGCGAGGCCTCGAGAGAACGCATGAGATCCTGCAGGCCGCGCTCCACCGAGCGTATGCCGACGATGGTGTTGACCAGCACGGGGAAGAAGAGCGTCAGCGCACAGACGACGATCTTGGAGAGGTGGCCGGTACCCAGCCAGATGACCAGCAAAGGCGCCAGGGCGACGATGGGCAGGGCCTGCGAGGCCACCAGGTACGGAAAGAGGAGCCGCTCCAGCAGGCGAGACTTGGCCAGGACGTAGCCGAGGGCGGTCGCAACGGAAAGGCCGAGGGCCAGCCCCCCCAGGATCTCGCCCAGAGTGACGGCGGTATGGCGCAGGAGCGTGCCGTCGGCCAGGACGGCTGCAAAGCGCCGCCCGACGGCTGCCGGCGCAGGGAGCACAAAGGCCGGGTAACCCTTCCAGGAGACGATGATCTGCCAGACAGCGAGGAGCAAGAGAGGCGCCAGCGCCGCCGGCCAGCCTTGCAGCAGGCAACCCTGCCTTCTGCGTCGCAAGGAGCGGGTTTCGAGAAGCGAGAAGCGAGACATAAACAGACCCCGAAGCCAGGAGATGCCTTCGGGGTCAGCGTGAGACGCAGATTGGCGGCGAACCGTCCATCCCCTTCTTTCATCCGGACTATACCGTCGGCCCCGGCTTTTCACCGGATCAACCCGAGCGGGCCTTCCGCCTGCCATGGCGCCACCTACGGAGCGGCGCCACAACTTGCATTGGCCCCTCGGGCTCGCGGGCTCGCGGAGGGCACTGCCCTGCGCTTACCGCCGATCGGGAATTGGCGACGGCCTGCGTCGCCTCACCCTGCCCCGAAGGTTCTGATACTCATTTGTATGCGTATTATACTGCGATGGCGACAATAGTCAAGCCAGTTGTGGAGAGTGTCTCCTACCGGAGCGCTCTCCCCGCGTTGCCGGATTTCGCCAGGGTCTATGCACCACTGTCAGGCAAGGGCCTCCAGCAGTTGCTCCTCGGCGGGTGGCAGCTTGATGCCGGAGAGGCGCAGCAGCCGGACCCGCTCGCAGCCCTTGCTCTTTCTCTGGGCCAGATCCCAGAGGCTCCGCTCCTTGAGCATCTCTTCGCCCCGCAGATGGGCCTGCATCTCTTCAGCCGGCGTCGGCTCGGGAGGTGGTGCAGGCTCGGACTCGGCCAGCAGTGCGGGCTCGGGTTCTGACTCCGGCTCGGGCTCGGCCGGCGGCGCAGGTTCCGGCTCCGGCTTGGGGAAGATGATGAAGGAGATGCCTTCCTCCCACTCTATCCATCGCTCGCCGTCGGCGCCGGGAATCCAGTTGCGCTCCAGGACGTGAAAACGGTTCCCATCCACTTCGGTGACCCAGGCCACATGCCCGGCCCAGCCGGTGCCGCCCACATAAGGTGCCCACACCGCTACCGAGCCGACGCAGTCGGGGGTCAACGTGTCGGACACGGTCAAGCCGTCATCCAGCGCGCCTTGCTTCCAGTCGGCGGCATCGCCATAATTGGGCATCTTGTGGCCGGCCTCAGCGGCCAGGTCCCAGGCGCGATAAGTGCATTGGCTGGGGTAGCTATAAGGATTGCTCTCGGGGATCGTATCGGCTTCTGTCTCAACGGTCATTGCGGCAGCCGCGGGTGCTACGCTGGCGGCGACTACCGGAGTAGGGCCCAGGTTGGGCCGGGCGCAGAACACGCCCACGGTGAATGCGATGAGCGCCAATGGGCGCGCCATCGGTAATCCGGTCTCACTCACGGTGACTTGCGAACCTCCACAATGCCTCGCGCCAGGCAGGCTCAGAAGCCTGCCTGGCGCGAGGCGGGTTTACGTAATAACAGGCAGGTATTATACGAGGCAGAAGAAATTAGGCAAATGCCCGGAGGAGGCCGGAGCATTGCTGGTTTTCCCCTTCTGTGCTATGCTGAGCCTGACGGTTGTGCGCCGGCCTCTTCCCGGCGCGTTAGAGAGGGCACGGATGCCAGGAGGAACCCTATGCCCACATCCCCCATCACACCTCGCGAACGAGTACGCAGGGCACTGGCCCACCAGGAAGCTGACCGCATCCCCATCCACGATGGCCCCTGGGCGGCGACGATTACGCGTTGGCGCGGCGAGGGGCTGCCGGACGATGTGCCGGCGAGCGAGTATTTCGGCTACGAACTCTGCGGCTTTGGAGCTGACCTGACTCCCCAGTACCCGGTGCATGTGGTCGAGCGGACCAAGGAGTACATCACCGAGACCACACCGTATGGCGGTGTGCGCAGGAATCACCGCGACCATTCGACGACGCCCGAACTGATCGACTATGGCGTCAAGAGCCGGGAGGACTGGGAGAAGGCCAAGAAGCGCCTGCATCCCAGCTACACCCGGGTCGATTGGGTGTCGCTGAGGAACGGCTACGATCGGGCGCGGGCCGACGACCTCTTTATCACCTATAATGCCGTCTGCGGCTACGACGGCTGCCAGTCCTACATCCGCTCCGACGAACTCTTGCCCCTGCTGCTGACCGACCCGGACTGGATTCGCGATATGGTCGAGACGCAGGCCGATATGGTTATCGAGATGGCCAAGATTCTGATCTGTGAGGGCTACCAGTTCGATGCGGCCTTTCTCTTCAACGACATGGGCTACCGCAACGCCCCCTTCTTCTCACCCAAGGTCTACCGCGAGCTGATCAAGCCCGCCGACCGGCGCATGTATGACTTTTTCCACACCCAGGGTATGCCGGTCATCCTCCACTCCTGCGGCAACGTCAAGCCCCTGATCCCGGATCTGATCGACGCCGGGCTGGACTGCCTGCAACCGTTGGAAGTCAAGGCGGGGATGGACCTGGTGGAGCTCAAGCGGGAGTATGGCGACTATTTGGCCTTTATGGGCGGCATCGATGTGCGAGCCATGGCCGACCCGGACCCGCGCGTCATCGAAGAAGAGATCGCCCGCAAGATCCCGGTGGCCAAGGTGGGTGGCGGCTATATCTACCATTCGGACCACTCGGTGCCCAACAACGTCTCTTTTGCCCAGTATCAGCGCGTGCTCGAGTTGGTGCACAAATATGGCCGGTATTAGGTTTGAAGACACGCTCTAGCGGAGGAATTATGAGTGCAACCAAGATTGTCTTGATTGGGGCGGGCAGCACGAGCTTTGGCGTGGGCACCCTGCTGGACCTTGTCGCGGGTGCCGAGGCGCTGCGGGGCAGCACGGTGGTGCTGAACGACGTTAACCGCGAGAGCCTGGAGCTGATGCTGGGCGTGGCCCAGGGTCTGAACAAGTGCTCTGGAGCCGAGTTGATTTTCGAGGCCACGACCGACCAACGGGCAGCCCTCGACGGTGCCCAATTCGTGGTCACAGCCATCGAGGTGGACCGGCTGCCGACCTGGCAGAAGGACTGGGAGATCCCCCTGCGCCACGGCGTGAAGCAGGCCTTGGGTGAGAACGGTGGCCCCGGCGGGCTGGGCCACACCCTGCGTGTGGTGGACCTGATGCTGGGGGTCGCGCGCAACATCGAGGATGTGGCGCCGGACGCCTGGCTGCTCAACTTTACCAACCCCATGAGCCGCGTCTGCCTGGCCCTGGAGCGCGGCACCAACCTCAAGGTCGTCGGCCTCTGCCACCAGATCGGCGAGGGCTATCGCCTCGTCGGCAAGACCCTGGGACTGCTCGATGGGGATGCGGGCGAGGACCATCAGGTGCAGATGGCCCGGATCTATGAAAAGCTCGACATCAAGGCGGCCGGCCTCAACCACTTTACCTTCATCTATGACCTGCGCGACCGGGAGACCGGCGAGGACCTCTACCCCGAGTTCCGGCGGCGCCTGGCGGCCATGCCGGCCGATTTCCAGCCCCTCTCACGGCGCCTGCTCGACGCTTTCGGCTACTTCCCGGCCACCGGCGACGGCCACGCGGGCGAGTACGTTTCCTTTGCCTGGGAGACGAGCAACCTGCAGGGCTTTGACTTTCAGGCCTATGCGCGCCATAGCCAAGAGAGCAAGGCCAAGCTCCGCGCCGCGGTGGCCGACCCAGAGAGATTTGGCGAGTATGTGGGCTGGACCTCGGGCGAGCGCGCTATCCCGATCATCGATGCCATCCTGCACAACAGGAACCAGTACGAACTGGCCCTCAACCTGCCCAACCGCGGCTGCATCCCGGGGCTGCCGGACTGGGCGGCCGTGGAGGTGCCGGGGGTGGTGTCGGGCGCGGGGGTGTGGGGGCTGAGCGTGCCCGCCTTCCCGCCGGCGCTGACGGCCCTGTTGAACCAGCAGGTGGCCGTGCAAGACCGGGCCGTGGAGGCGGCGATATACGGCGACAAGCAGGCCGCACTGCAGGCCCTGCTCCTTGATCCGGTGGTGCCGAGCTATGAGGCGGCGGTGAGGATACTGGACGAACTGCTCGAGGTGCATGCTCCCTACCTGCCGCGGTTCCGTTAACTCATGTAGAGCTTTTCCCATGTAGTAAGCGCTTTAGCGCTTTGCGCTCTCCAACAGGCGAGTCTGGCTAAGGCGGGAACGGCTGAAGCCGTTACTACATAGGGGAGCGGCGGCGTTGCGTGTATGGAAAGGAGTCCTACTATGGGTAGCATTGTGGACGGCCCGGCGTCTTCTCGGTTCCATCCTCTGCCATTGCACGGCAACGTGCCCCGCGCGCACCTGGCTGGGGCCGCCCTCTCAGAGGGTATGGCCGGGGCGGTTGAGCACGCCCCAAGCGGCGAGTGCGTGTCTTGGGGCATTCCTTTCGCGATTGCGGACGTGGTGGTGCTCCACGATGCGCCGGTGACGGTGCAGGTCCCGCCGACCCGTGCGCAGTGGCTGGTCTTTCTGCATACCTCCGATGTGCGCCCGCTCGAGCCCGGGCCGGGCGGCATCATCTCGCCCATGCGCGGCGAGGGCCGGCTGGCCGAGCACGCGGCCGACTATGTCCTGCTCTACGAGGATGGGACGGAAGCACGGGCCGCCATCCGCCGCCGGCACCATGTAGGCCCATACCAGCGGCGCTGGGGCGAGAACTGCTTCCAGGCTGTGCCCCACTGCAAGCCTCGTCCGCTGCGAGCGCATCACGAGCAGAGCTATCCTTCGTGGGGCCGCAGCCAGACGCGGGCAGACCTGCCGGACCAAGCGCCCTGGCTGAACTGGCTCTGGGCCTGGGAGAACCCCCAGCCCCAGAAGGCTATCACCGGCCTGCGTTTCGAGCCGGTGGCCGGGACGCTGGTTATCTCGGCCGTCTCGGCGGGCGATGCCTCGTCGCTGCCCCTGCGCTGGCAAACGCGGCGCAAGGCCGTCCTGACGCTGCCCGAGGGCGAGCCCTTCCGGCCCGAGCTGGACGAGCAGGGCCTCCTGGCTCAGGTCCGGCTGGACCTGGGGCAGGTCATCTCGGCGGCGCCCCGCTGGCTCTACCCCAACGAATCCTGGGGCGAGAGCTATAACAACCAGCTCTCCCAGCGCTCCGAGCGCGAGGTACTTATCGAGTACACGGCGCACCCCGATGCCTGCTTTCACCTCTCGAGCGGGCCGGTCATCCCTGTGGCCGAGGTCGAGCGCGGCCAGGCAGGGGCCGTGGTGCCCGTGCCGCCGGCGACCCAGCGGGTGACCCTGCGGGCGGTGGAGCGGGGAAGCGGCAAGGCCGTCGCCGTCAAGCTGCACGTGCATGGCGCTGCCGGCGAATACCTAGCGCCGGTCGACCGCCATCGCATCCCCAACGTGGCCTGGTTCGAGGACTATTCTGTGGACTTTGCTCACCAGGGCAACCACTATTGCACCTACATCCCGGGCGAAACGGCCATCGACCTGCCGTTGGGCAAGGTCTACATCGAGGTTTCCAAGGGGTTCGAGATTCGCCCGGTGCGCCGGGTGGTAGAGGTGACCCCCGAGACGCAAGAGATCGCCGTCGAGGTCGAAAAGGTCCTGCCCTGGCGCGAAAAGGGCTGGGTCACGGCGGATACCCACGTACACTTTCTCTCGCCCATGTCGGCCCGGCTGGAGGGGGAGGCGGAGGGGGTGAACGTGGTCAACCTGCTGGCCAGCCAGTGGGGCGAGCTGATGACCAACGTGGGCGACTTTGACGGCCGCAACACCTGGGGCTCGCGGGAGACGGGCGGTGACGGCGAGTACCTGGTGCGGGTGGGCACGGAGAATCGCCAGCACGTCCTCGGGCACATCTCGCTCTTGGGCTACAACGGGCGGATCATCGCCCCTATGACCCGCGGCGGCCCCGACGAGTCGGCCCTCGGCGACCCGGTGGACGTCCTGCTCACCGAATGGGCCCGGCAGTGCAAGAAGCAGGGCGGCCTGGTGGTGTTGCCGCACTTTCCGAATCCGCGGGCCGAGCACGCCGCGAGCATCGTCGGCGGCGATATCGACGCCGTGGAGATGACCTCCTGGGGCAACCTCTACGGCGGCATTGACCCCTACTCCCTCTCTGACTGGTACCGCTACCTCAATTGCGGCTACCTCGTGGCCGCTGTCGGTGGGACGGACAAGATGACGGCCAACACCGCCGTGGGCGCTGTGCGCACCTACGCCCACATCGACCCGCAGCGCGCCTTTGACTATGAGGCCTGGAAGGAGGCGGTTCGCCGGGCTGAGACCTTTGTCACCTATGGACCGCTGCTCGAGTTCGCTGTGGACGGCAAGCCGATGGGTAGCCGCATCGCCATGACCCGCAGCGGCGGCACGGTGGACGTCACCTGGCA
>DAOUGZ010000279.1:0-6315 GCA_034428955.1 Anaerolineae bacterium
CTAATGTACAGCGGGTTCGTCAATGCCAGCATTGCCGCATCGGCGCCGCGCAGTTCGGCCACCGCCCAACGCGCCCTCTCGGGCAGCGGCGGCGAGACGGCCCCCGCGCCACCCCGCCACTCGCCGGCCGGCTCGCCGTCCACGATCCAGCGCAGCGCCGCCCCCTCCGGCGCCCCCTGCCAGCGCAGGCTGAGGGCGCCCAGCAGGTCGCGCGGCACGACATCGCCCATAATCGCCGTGCGCCCGTCGCTGAGGGCTGCCTCCAGGTGCACCTCGGGCCCGGCGCTCAAGAGCACGTGGCCCTGCCGCACCCCCTCCAGAATCCCCTCCGCCGAGAGTTCTTGCGCATAGACCACGCTGAACGGCGGCCTCTGCGCATAGCGTTGGGCGTCGTGGGTGTCGGTGCCGGCAACGGCCGGGATGCGCAGCCCGCGGTTCAGCCACTCGTACCAGATGCACAGCGTAATCGCGCTGTTGGTGCCCAGTTCGTACCAGGTGCCGTTCCACACTTCCATAGCCTGCATCGCGCCGGGCATCTGGTCCGTGAAGAGCCAACTGCAGCCGGTGCAGACCGGGTCGCCCAGTGCGGCCAGGTGGGCGATGACGCTAACCCCGCCCGCCGCCCGGATATCCTCGGCACAGTCGCCCATCGTGCGCCCCTGGAGCCCGGTGCGCCAGTCGATCCATTCCGTAGTGCCCAGCGACAGGGCGTGGCCCTGGAAGGTCGTCAGCTCCATGCCCGGGATCAGCGCCAAGTCGCGGCAGGTTGTCACGGCTGGGTCATAGATTTGCTCTATGGCGTTATGATCGGTCAGGGCCAAAAAGTCCAGCCCGGCCTGGCGCGCGCTGGCCAAGAGCTGCGCCACGGTCTGCTGGCCGTCCGAGTGCAGAGTGTGGGTGTGCAGGTCGCCCCGGTACCAGCCCGGCTCGCGCCGCACCGGCGGCTGGGGGCGCCAGGCACGCGGGTGCGGAGGCGCCAGCGCGCCTGCGGCCAGGCGGACCTCTACCCGGTACTCGAGCGGCACGCCGGGCAGCACGAGGTGCGTATCCAGTTGCAGGATCCAGCGGCCAGCCGGCAGGGGTCCAGGGCGAAAGCCGGGGGTGGCCTCCAGCGGGCCAATGTCCACCCGCTTGTGATTTTCGCTGCTGTGCTTGCTGCCACGAAAGCCCTGTGGGTCAAAGAGGGTGATGCCGACCAGGTTGTGGATTTGCTCCGGCCCGCCCACGCGCAGCGGCTCGTAGCGCAGGTCGATCTGCAGCTCGCGCGTGCCGGAGGGCACGTCAAAGGGTAGCGGGATGTAGCGTTTGCTGTCGCCGGCTCCAAGGTCGGCCTCGATCACGTAGGTGGGCTCGGGGATTGGGATCATAGGCTACCTCCAGGAATGGGTGGACAGATCCAGTATACTCCTGCCCTGGACGTGCGCAAGTTCACCCAGGTTGCCGGAATAATCGTGATTGGTGAAAGAAACACTTCATGTTATAATCGCCGCATTCTGCCGATGGGGCGTTGAACGGTCCGGCCTATCATCCCACCGTCGTCATCCTTGCGCTGGGCAGCAGCGCCTTGCCCTGAGAGATCTTTGCCGCGCCACCCTCCCGGAGGTCTCGTGGGCGCGCTTGCCGGCCGGTTTCGGCGTCATGGCGGCCGCCCCCGCTGGTGGCGAGTGCCCGAGCTTGCGGGAGGGTTCCGGGCATACGCTAGAGGAGCCGAACAATGTCCAAGAAGGTCTTCGGACTGACTCTCTCCGTGTTGATCATCATCGGAGCGCTTGTATTCTTTGCTCTGACGCCACGTTGGGTACACGGTCGCGTGCGCGATGTGGAGACCGGCCAGACGCTGGCCGGCGTGGTCGTCACTGTAGGCGGGCAGCAAGCAATCACCGACGCGGAGGGTTACTTTCAGCTCGGAGGCATTCGCGGCTTGTCGACGTTGCACGCCACGGCCGAGTTGTACCGTCCGGCCGGCGTGAACCTGGCCCTGGCCGACCTCTTTGGCAACCGTCGCGAGCTGACCATCAACCTGGTACCCAACGAGCTGCAGGGCACCGTCACCGATGCCCTTACCCGTGCGCCGCTTGCCGGGGCGACGGTGCGTGTCGGCGAGCGTGAGGTGCAGACCGACGCGCAGGGTGCCTATACCATCAAGCGCCTCGCTACCGGCAGCCCGATCACTGCCCAGGCCCAATACTATCAGGAGAGCATCCCTGTAGAGTATGCCGGCCAGGGGGTGCACAATATCGCCCTGAACGTTCTGCCGACGACAGTGATCGTGCGTAACGAGGTGACTGAAGAGCCCATAGCCGGCGCCACGGTGCAGGCGGGCGAGGAGTCGCTGCAAAGCGACGCCGAGGGCCGCGTCGTGTTCGCCCAACTGCAGCCCCAAACTGAGGTCGTCGCTACCCTGGAGGGCTACAAAGAAGGCCGCGCAACCGCCAACCCGGGTGATGAGGCCGTCGTCACTCTGCGTCCGCCCATCGTCAAGGGCACCGTGCGCGACGAGCAAGGCCAACCTCTCGCCGGCGCCACCGTCATCTTTCGCGCTCCCAATCACGAGCCCACCCTCACCGAAACCGACGAGCAGGGGCAATACCTGCTGCCGGCCACGCCGGATGAGGGCACCGTCCTTGTGCGCCTGCCGGGCTATGAGCGGGTCGAATTGCCGTCCTCGCTCGATGAGGACGTCGACGCCACCCTCAAGCCCTTCGTGGCCAAGGGCATCTACCTCTCCTTCGGTCTGCTCATGCCGGGGATGGAGGGCCTTCTGGAGACCAACCTCGATTTGGTCGATCGCACCGAGCTGAACACGGTGGTTATCGACGTCAAATCCGACGAGGGCTGGCTGGCCTACACACCCACCGAGGGCCTGCCGAAGGAACTCGATGCCGGCTACGACGCCATCGACGACCTGCCCCAGGTTCTCGCCGAGTGCAAGCGCCGCGGCATCTACACCATCGCCCGCATCGTCGTCTTCAAAGACAACGTCCTCGCTGAGGGCAGGCCCGAGTGGGCCGTACACACCAACGCCGGCGGCATCTGGCGCGATGCCATCAACACCGCCTGGGTGGACCCCTTCCGCAAAGAGGTGTGGGAGTACAACCTAGGCATTGCCAAGGACGCCATCGCTATGGGCTTTGACGAGGTCCAGTTCGATTACCTGCGCTTCCCCTCCGATGGCGACATTATGGATTCCAACTATGCCGAAGAGTGCACGCGGGAGAACCGCGTGCGGGCGATCAACGAGTTTGCCGCCTACATGTACGAGAACCTCAAGCCGACGGGCGCTTTTGTCTCCCTCGACTTTTTCGGGCTGACGACGTCCATCAACCTGAACCTCAAATTCGGCGACCTGGGCATCGGCCAGGAACTGGCAGGTGTCGCTCCCTATGCCGACTATATCTCGCCCATGCTCTACCCCTCGACCTACGAGCCGGGGAACCTGGAGCTGCGGAACCCGCAGGGCAGCCCCTACGAGGTCGTCAAGATCAGCATGGAAGACGGCCGCGAGCGCGCCGGCACGACGCTCATCCGCCCCTGGCTGCAGCACTACTCCCTGGGCGGCATCAGCTTTGGCGCTGCCGAGTTCCGCCTGGAAAAGGCCGCGGCAGAGGAGGCCGGCGCCTATGGCTGGCTCTTCTGGAACGCCGCCGGCAACTATGAGCCCGAGACCTTTGATCCGTAGGCTTGTAGCCCCGACAGGTTCCGAAAACCTGTCAGGGCTATCAGAAAGTGGGTTTGAAGAGCAGGGGCGCTGCTGCGTAAGCAACAGCGCCCCTTGTGCTACCCCCGCCCACTCAGCCTGTGCTGGTTTTGCCATGTTTCTGGGTTGACGCCTATATACTAGCGAGGTTATACTCTGGAGCGTACGAAAGTAGCGGCAATGCCTTACCCGTGCACAGTGCCAGTCAAGTCACAGATGTTCAAGAGACGCCTATTGCGACCAAGTTGACACGTAGAGCATTCTCGTGTAGACTCTGCATGATTTGAACGTAAGTTAGGAGGATTACATGGACGTGGAAGTTGTTAGCAAAACCGAACTGGCACGAAGGACTAGGGAAGTCATTGACCGGGTACGTCATGGAGGCCGGCATGTCGTGGTCGAGAACTATGGCTCACCCGAGGTGGCGATTATTGACATTGAGGAATACCGGCATCTGATGGCTTTGCAGCAACGTGAAGTAGATGCCCAGCTTCGCCGCCAGGAGGAGAGCCTTATCGACCGGCTGACTGCCACGCGACGGCTGACCCGCCAGGAAGCGGCCGAGGTCATCGCCCACGCCCGCGACGAGGTCCAGCGGCTTCTCGGCGAAGGTATGCCGGAGGCTGCCGGTAACGGCAGGCGCCGCGAAGAGGAGCGGGAGCGCGAGGTCGCCGGCTAGCCCTGACATCGCAGCCCAGCGTTACCCATAGAGGCGCGGCTCGTGCGAGCCGCGCCTCTATGGGATCCCCTGCATCAGGACTTTGGCGAACCGTGGCCTGCGGAGGATTCCCCTGCGCGATAGCGATCGGTTCCACCGCAGGTTGCCACGTCTATACCCCTGTGCCGGCGGGCTTTGGGTGCCCCATCGTGGTCTCCCTGGCCCGCAACGGGTCTTTGCGCCTGATGGCGACCCGTTGCGCCGTCTGCACGACACCCCAGAAAAAGCCCGCCTCCCACATTGCTCCTATTTGACGGCCGGCGCGGCATCGGTCGCCGGTGCCTTCTTGGGTGCGGGGAAGATGAGGAAAATAGCGTTCAGGAGAATGCCCACCAGGGCCGCCGTGGCGATGGCCGGCAGTTCCCACGGGCCCAGCGGGATGTTCTTGCCCGGGAACGCAGACCCGCCGATGCCGATGATCATGATGATTGCGCCCACAGCCAGTTGTCGTGGGTCGAAGAGGTCCACCTTCTCCGACTGGATGAGCGCCACACCCTGCAGGCCGATCACGCCGAACAGGTAGACGGCCAAACCGCCCGTTACCGCGCCCGGCAGTGTGTTCACTACTGCTGCCAGCTTGCCCACAAAACCCAGCGCCATAGCGATGGCCCCCGCACACATCAGCACCGGCGCCGAATAGTTGCGCGTGATGGCCATTAGCGAGTTGTTCTCGCCATAGTTCGTGCCCGCGCAGCCGCCGAGCAAGCCGTTGATAGCATCGCCGATACCGTCCAGGATCAGGTTCAGACCGATCAGCCGGCTGATGCCCGGCTGCTTCCGGCCCAGGTCGTCAGCCAGCCGGTCGATGTACAGGCTGATCTGATACAGGTGCGCTGTCGACTCGGGGATGGTCGCAATGGCGATGGGGGCGATTGCCAGTATGGCGCGCAGTGCGTTCGGGTTGCCGAAATCGGGCAGAGTAAAGGCCGGCAATTGCAGCCAGGCCGCCTGCGCCACGGGCGTAAAGTCGATCTTGCCCATGAACAGGCTTACCACGTAGCCGGCGATGGCTCCCAACAGAATGGGCAGCATGCCCAGTAGGCCGCGCCCCTGCAGGTACACCGAGAAGAGGACCGTGGCCAGCAGAGTGATGCCGGCGACCAGCCAATCGGCCGAGGCCATGTCCAGCGCATCCTTGGCCAAAGAGATGCCGATGATGACGGCCACAGAGCCTGTGACGATGGGGGGCAGGACCTTGTCCAGCGTGGCCTTGCCGATCCAGCGGATGAGGATGCCAGCGATAATCGAGACGAGCGACGTGGCGACGATGCCAACCTGAGCTACGCGTATCCCACCCCACTGAGCGCCAACGACGCCCGCCACGGCCGCAATGTAGCTAAAGCTGGAGCCATAGTAGAGGGGAATGCGCATACCCGAGCCCAACAGGGCGACGATAGTGGCCAGGCCGCTGGCAAAGAGGGTCACGCCAACGTCAAAGCCGGTGGTGATGGCGACGAACACCGTCGCCGGGAACATGGCCAGCACGTGCTGGAAGCCGAGGCTGACCAACGCCCCAGGCGAGGGAGTGTCCTGGGGCAGATAGCCGGATACGGTCGGTCTGCTCACGACGGGGCCTCCTTAGGTAGGTTATTGACCGGGCAGATGGTCGCGATGCACACAAAAAGAGGGCCCAGGATCGGCTGTTGCCCTCCTGGCGCCCTCATTGTGCACACAGTCTTGGAGCTGCGCTCCGACCGTAGCTTATTCTACTACCGAAATCAGTTCTCGCAAAATCGCCGGCTCGGTTGCGCCTTGTGTTGGTGGATTTGGTGTCTCTGTTGGTGAAGGCATGGGCCTTGTTTGGCGCTGTCCGTCTGCGCTGCCCACTGTCTGGGCAACACGCACCTGCCCTCGGCGTCTACACGCCCAGAGCGTCCAGGTAGCTCAGTTCTCCCGGCGG
>DAOUGZ010000280.1:0-6037 GCA_034428955.1 Anaerolineae bacterium
CCAGTCCTCACCTGGGCCGATACACGCTCGGCCGGGGTCGTGCCGCGTTTGCGGCGCATCCTCGACGAGCCGGCGGTGCACGCGCGCACCGGTTGCCATTTCCATGCCAGTTACTGGCCGGCCAGGCTGACCTGGCTGCGCCGGCGCCAGCCGCGGCTCTTTGGCCGGGTCCGGCAGTGGCTCTCTCCGGGCGATTATATCTACCTGCGCCTTTTCGGCCGGGCGGTCTGTAGCATCTCTATGGCTTCCGGCACCGGCATCTTTTGCCAGAACCGCCAGGATTGGGACGATGAGGTGCTGGCGGCCCTGGGGATTGAGCGTGGGCAGCTCCCTCCACTCGTCGACCACAGCTCACCGTTGCAGGGGGCGCTGCCTGCCTGGCGCGACGCCCTGGGCCGGCTGGCGGAGGTTCCCTGGTTCCCGGCCCTGGGCGATGGGGCCTGCAACAACATCGGCAGCGGCTGTCTGGGCTGCGAGCGCATCGCCCTCATGGTCGGCACGAGCGGCGCCATGCGCGTGCTCTTTGCTGCGCCCGAGGCCGAGGCGCCCTGGGGCCTGTGGTGCTATCGGGCCGACCGGCGTCGTTTCCTCATCGGCGGCGCCATCTCCAACGGCGGCAACCTCTATGCCTGGCTGAACAACACGTTGCGTGTGGAGGGCAACCCGGCGCTGGAGGCCGAACTCGCCGCCCTGGAGCCGGACGGGCATGGGCTGACGGTGCTGCCCTTCCTGGCCGGTGAGCGGAATCCGGGCTATGCGCCCAACGCCACGGCCACCATTCAGGGGCTGCGCTGGCACACGCGCCCGGCCGAGATCCTGCGGGCCGGGCTGGAGGCGGTGGCCTATCGTCTGGCGCTCATCTACGAAAAGCTGGCGCCCAGCGCGTCGCCGGAGGCGCAAATCATCGCCAGCGGCGCGGGCCTCTTGCAGTCGCCGGTGTGGACGCAGATCATGGCCGATGTGCTCGGGCGGCGGGTGGTCACCACCCATGAGGACGAGGCCTCGAGCCGGGGCGCTGTGCTCATGGCCGCGGAGGCATTGGGCTTGCTGCCCGATGCGGCGGATGCCCCGCCCGCCTTTGCCGCCGCTTTCGAGCCCGATGCGGCGCGCCACGCCCGCTATCAGGAGGCGCTGGCCCGTCACCGGCGGCTCTACCGCAAACTGATTGGGCGGCGGTCGCTGGCGAGTTAGGCTTGCCTTCCGCAGGGACGGGGGGACGGTTTCACCGCAAAGAGCGCAGAGAACTCGAAGGGATTTCGCTCTTGCGGTATCTGTGCCGATCGATGGAAGTATCGCAACGACAGCTCTTCTCAGCCGAGGGCATCGGCAATGGTGAAACTTCCACGGGCCGACACGGATGCCCCAGGTGCGGAGTCCCTTTGAGCCCTTGGCGCTCTCTGCGGTGAAACCGTCCCCCTCAACGCGTGGGCACGGGCGGCGGCTCGGGGATGAGCAGCGGCTCGGCAACGACCACGCGTCGCAGGAACTCGAGCGAGTGGCGCAGCCCTTCCACCGGTTCGAGCATGGTGTCTTCATGCTCGATAGAGATGACGTCGTTGTAGCGGGCCAGGCGCAGGGCCAGGATGATCTCGCGCCAGGCCTCCTCGCCGTGGCCGTAGCCGAGGGTGCGAAAGTTCCAGCAGCGCTCGCGCTCATAGTAGAAGGGCTTGGCGTCCAGCACGCCGTGGGTGGCGGCGTTGAGGGGCTCGAGCCGGCTGTCGGTGGCGTGGATGTAGGCGACGGCATCGCCCAGGGTGCGGATGGCCTGGGCGGGGTCGATCCCTTGCCAGTAGAGGTGGCCGGGGTTGACGCAGGCGCAGATGACGTCGCCCACCAACCGGCGCAGTTCCAGCAGCGTCTCGGGGTTGTAGACTACATTCACGGCGTGCATCTCCAGGCAGAGGCGGATGACGCCGTGCTCCACGGCAAAGGCGGCCTCAGCAGCCCAATAGGGGAGCACGTGATGCTCCCACTGCCACTCGCGCAACTCGGAGAGTTCAGGCGGCCAGGGGTAGGTGACCCAGTTCGGGAAGCGAGCCACGGCCGAGTCGCCCGGGCAGCCGGAAAAGGCCACGATGCGGTCCAGGCCGAGGCGTTCGGCGAGGCGCACCGTATCGCGTAGGCCACGACGGTGAGCCAAGGCCAGGTCGCGGTCGGGGTGTAGTGGGTTGCCAAAGAAGCAAAGGGCGCCGATGCGCAGCCCGCGGTCCGAGACGGCCCGCCGGAAGGCCTCCAGCGCCGCCGGATCGGCCAGGAGCACGGTGGGGTCGCAGTGCTCCTTCGGGCCGTATCCGCCGGTGGAAAAGTCGACCACCTCAGCGCCGAGGGCGGCGACCGTGCTTAGCGCCTCGTCGAGGCGCTGCTCCTCCAGGGTGGCCGTAAAGATGCCCAGCTTCACGATACTCACCTCCTGCCCGGGCGCCGGTACGTGCCGACGCCGCGCGGGAAGAGCGAGCAAGGCCTGTGCCACCATTGGGCGGTGTGCCCGGGAGTCGTCGGTAAGCAAAGGAGTGCATAACACAAAGGCACCAATTCACATGCGATTGCCCTGATTCACATGTTGCAGGGGTGCGGGGCAGACCGTATAATGAGGCAACTGTTCGTTGGCATGGGCGATGTACTCGCCCCGAGAGCCGGAGAGCCTATATGAGTGGCATCCAACCGACAGCCGAACCGCCGCCGGCCCTGCCGCTTCTGGCGACCAAGCTTTTCATCCCGCGCCTGCGCCCGAATCTCGTGCCGCGGCCGCGGCTCGCAGAGCGGCTGGAAGAGGGGACTACACGCCGCCTGACCCTCGTTTCCGCACCGGCCGGCTCGGGCAAGAGTACGCTGCTCAGCGAATGGCTGCATTCGGCGCCGGCGCGGCGCGCGGCCTGGCTCTCGTTGGATGCCGGCGACAACGACCCCATGCGCTTCTGGGCCTATTTGATCGGTGCGCTGCAGAAGGTGCGCGCCGGCGTGGCGGAGGATGTGCTGACCCTCCTGCGGGCACCGCAGCCGCCAAACGGCGAGTCCCTGTTGACCCTCCTGATCAACGACATCGCCGCCATCCCCGGCGAGTTTGTCCTTGTCCTTGACGATTATCACACTATCAGCACGCAGGCGATTCACGAGGCGATGGCCTTTTTGCTTGAGCATATTCCGCCGCAAATGCACCTCGTCGTCGCCTGCCGCGCCGACCCGCCTCTGCCCCTGGCGCTCTTGCGCGGCCGCGGGCAGCTCTTGGAGATGGGTGCCTCAGATCTGCGCTTCACCCTCGAGGAGGCGGCGGCATTTCTGAATCGGGTCATGGGGCTGGGGCTCTCCGCCGATGACGTCGCCGCTCTGGAGGCGCGTACGGAGGGCTGGGTAGCCGGGCTGCAACTGGCGGCCCTGTCGATGCGGGGCTTGAAGGATGCCTCGGGCTTTGTGCAGGCCTTCGCCGGCAGCCACCGCTACGTGGTGGACTATTTGGCGCAGGAGGTCCTCAGCCGCCAGCCGGAGCCGGTGCAGTCCTTCCTGTTGCAGACCTCCCTCCTTGGGCGCCTCAGCGGCGCGCTCTGCGATGCCGTGACCGGCCGCCGGGATGGCCAGGCCATGCTCGAGCACCTCGAACGCGCCAACCTGTTCATCGTCTCGCTGGACTCGGAGCGGCGCTGGTATCGCTATCACCACCTCTTCGCCGGCTACCTGCGCCACCGGCTGGAGCAGACCCTGCCCGATCTGGCGCCTGAGCTGCATCGCCGGGCGGCGGCTTGGCTGGCCGAGCACGGCCTGCCGGAGGAGGCGGTAGACCAGGCGCTCGCGGCGGCGGACTATGTGGGTGCAGCGCAGCTTGTGCAAAGAGTGGCCGAGGAGATGTTCCGCCGCAGCGAGCTGGGCACGCTGCGCGGCTGGATTGGGCGCCTCCCCGAGCGACTGCTGGACGAGCGGCCTGCGCTGGCCATGATCGATGCCTGGGCGGAGCTGGCTACCGGCCATCCGGACGAGGTGGAGCCGCTGCTGGGCCGCATCGAGGAGCGGCTGGGCGCCCGAGCCGGGGAGGGGGACGGCGCGGGCCTCGCGCCGGAGGTGCTGGCCGGGCTCGGCGAGGTGGCGCTGGCGCGGGCGAACCTGTGCATGGGCCGCCTGGACCTGGAGCAGGTCGTCGCGCTCTCGCAGTGGGCGCTCGAGGCCTTCAGGCGCTCTGGGTGCGAGCGAGCGCTCTACAACACCACCCTGGCCCTGCAGGGCACGGCCAGCTTTGTACTGGGCCTGGCCCACGAGTTCGCCGGTGACGTGCCGGCGGCCAGTGCGGCCTTTACTGAGGCCGTGACGCTGAGCCGCGAGGCCGGGAACCTGCACATCGTCCCCATGGCCACCGGCCACCTGGCCCAACTGGAAGCCCTGCGCGGGCGGCTCCACCAGGCCAGGCGCACGTACGAACAGGCCCTGCGCCTGGCCGAGGAGATGACCGCCCGGCCCTCGCCGCTGGTGGGGGTAGCCTATGCCGGCCTGGGCGAAGTGCTGCGGGAGTGGAACGACCCGGACCCGGCTGAGGCTCATCTGCAGCGCGGGATCGAGCTGGGGCACCAATGGGGCACCTGGGAGCCCCTCCTGGACGGCTACACCGGCCTGGCGCGCATCCGTGCCGCCCGTGGAGACCTGGCAGGCGCATTGGCGGCGCTGGACGGATTGGAGGAGGCTGCGCGGCACCTGCGGGCGCCATGGGTGCTGCCGGCGCTGGCCGCCGCCCGGGCGCGGCTGCAGGTGTTCGCGGGTGACGTGGAGGCGGCGGCGCGCTGGGCAGAGTCCGCCGGGTTGCGGGCGGAGGATGCGCCCAGCTATGCCCGTGAGGTCGAGTACATCAGCCTGGCGCGGGTGCTCGTGGCCGGCGGGCAGACGGCTGAGGCGGCGAGGCTCCTGGCGCGGCTGCGCGCGGCGACTGAGGCGGGCGGGCGCCGGGGTCGCACAATCGAGATCCTGCTGCTGCAGGCCCAAGCCCTTGGGGCTCAGGGCGATGCGGACGGCGCGCTGGTGACGCTGGAGCAGGCGCTGACCCTGGCCGAGCCGGAGGGCTATGTGCGCATCTTTGTTGACGAGGGGCCTGGGCTGGCCGCGCTCCTGCGCGCAGTCCGGGCGCGCGGCATAGCGCCCGGCTATGTAGGGCGGCTCCTGGCTGCCCTGGACGGGCCGGCGCCGCCGGTAGCCCGCGCTATGGGCGCGCTGGCCGAGCCATTGAGCGAGCGCGAACTGGAGGTGCTGCGCCTCATCGCCGCCGGCCGTTCGAACCGCGAGATCGCCACCGAGCTTTTCATCTCGCTGAATACCGTCAAGACCCACGTCAAGAACCTCTACGCCAAGCTCGGCGCCGGCAGCCGCACCCAAGCGGTGGCCCGGGCCACGGAGCTTGGCTTGCTCTAGTGCCAGTCACCCCTGTGAATCACCCCGACAGATCACCCCTTTGAGTGATGATCCGTGCGTGCGCCTCTGCTATACTACGCATTGATCAGGATGTGCGCTAGTACTGCGCCGCACAAGTTCTGATGAGTAACATGGCGCCGCATGGGCGAGTCGCACCCATCAGAATCTCTGCGGTGCACTACTAGACAACCTGACGGACTGCAATGCCCTGAGCCGGCAGCCGGGCCATGCGCTTCGCATTTCCCCGGTTCGGGCCTTTTCTTCGGGGTTTTGGAGGAAATCCGGTGCCGCGGGCCAGCCCGCGGCACCGGATTTCCTCCAAAACCCCATCCCAAGTATGGGCCGGGAGGTGGCGGAGCATCCTGCCGGCAGTGACCTGGGGCAAGTGCGCATAGAGGAGGCATCCATGAACGAGCCTGTCATATCCGTCCGAGACCTGCGCAAGGTCTATGGTGACCACGTGGCTGTGCAAGGCATCAGCTTTGCGGTGCAGCGCGGCGAAATCTTTGGACTGCTGGGGCCCAACGGCGCCGGCAAGACCACGACCCTCGAGTGCCTGGAGGGCCTGCGCCGGCCCGACGGCGGCCGCGCCGAGATCCTGGGCATCGACCCCAGCCGTGAGGCGCGCAAGCTGTGGGACCGGATCGGCGTGCAG
>DAOUGZ010000281.1:0-16120 GCA_034428955.1 Anaerolineae bacterium
CCCAGATGGCGCCCAGCCTTGCCCCCGGCTGCTCTGCTGGGTAGAACCGGCACTGCACGTTCCCACGGCTCGTGGAGAGGTCTACGGGGTGGTAACCCTCCTCTTGCTCGGCCTTGCGGACCTCCTGCACGACCATCTCCACAACCTCGCCCTGACCCTGAGCCATGCCGTCACCTCCAAACAACACATGCACTCGGGGGCAGCAAGGTCTGTGCCTGCCGGACCTCTCCGTTGAGCACAGACGTCGTACCCGACGGAAAAAAGGACCGGCAACACTCACCGCAAAGAGCGCAGAGGACTAAGGGATTCCGTATGCACAGCACCTGTACCGACCGCTGGAAGGGCTGCAGCGACCGATTCCCTTGGCGTTTCTTGGCGCCCTCTGCGGCGAATCCAATCAGGCCAGGTTTTCGATAGGCACAGGCTCCACGGGCTCGGCCAGTTCGAAGCCAAAGACGCGAGAGTAGAAGTAGAGTTCGGCCTCCAGGGAGCGTTTGATCGTCTCTGCCCGACGGAAGCCGTGTTGCTCGCCGGCAAAGGCGAGATAGGCCACGGGCACGCCCTTTCCCCTCAATGCGTGGACCATGGCCTCGGCCTGGTCAGGCGGTACAACCCGGTCCTCAAGCCCCTGGAAAAAGATCACCGGGCAGGATAGGCGTTCGGTGAAGTGGATGGGAGACCGCTGGACGTATAGGTCCCGCCGCTGCGGATAGGGGCCGATCAGCCGGTCCAGATAGTGGGACTCGAACTTGTGGGTTTCCTTGGCCATCGCCTCCAGGTCGCCAATGCCGTAGTAGCTGGCGCCGGCTCGGAATTGATCGCGGAAGGTGAGGGCGCAGAGAGTCGTATACCCACCAGCGCTGCCACCCGTGATGGCTAGACGTGCCGGGTCGACAAGCCCTCGCCGCACGAGGTAGCGGGCGCCGTTGACGCAATCATCGACGTCGACGATGCCCCACTTGCCGTCCAACCGCCGGCGATAAGCCCGGCCGTAGCCGCTGGAGCCGCCATAGTTCACGTCCAGGACGGCGATGCCGCGGCTGGTCCAGTATTGGGTCTCCAAGTCGAGGGTCGTCGAGGTAGATCCGGTGGGCCCGCCATGACTCATAACCAGGAGCGGCGGCAGCTCGCCGTCGGGCGCCCGAAAGTCGCGATTCCGGGGTGCATAGTAGAAGGCATGGGCTGTGAGGCCGTTCTCCGTTGGGAACTCGATGGCCTGGGGCGGTGAGATATAGCCCTCATCGATGTTCACATCTCCGGAGCAGCGGAGCACTGTCGTTTGCCCGCCGGCCAGGTCTAGGACCACGACGGCCGGTGCTTGCGAGGGCGAGCCGGCTCGCAGTAGCGCACGGCCGGGCATGCAGCACACCTGGCGGATGTCGGTGTATGGCGTATCGATGGGCTCGAGGTTGCCGCTGCGCGTGTCTACGGTTGCCAGGTAGGAGACGCCCTCGCGCTGGTAGGTGCAGACGATGCGCTGCGCCGTCTCAAAGGCGTACAGTGACATGCCCAGGCTCCACTGGGGCACGCCGAACTCGGCCTCCATGGGGCAGAGCGCTTCGACTTTTCCACTCCGCCAGCGGAAGAGATTCCACCAGCCGCTGCGGTCGGAGGTAAAGTACAGCTGGCCCTCGGGCGACCACTCGGGCTGGAAGATGGATTCCTCTGGGCCTCCGGCGACAAGCTGGGATGAGCCAACAGTGCCGTCGGGCAGCAGTTCGCCGACCCACAGCTCGCAGCCGTCCCAGGGCATATTGGGGTGGTTCCAGGTAAGCCAGGCCAGCCGGGCACCGTCGGGGCTGAGACGTGGCGAGGAGTAAAAGTCGTTCCCTGCGGTGATCACCGTCCCCGCGTCCTCGCGGCTGAGGTTGATGCTCACCAGGGTGTTGATCGGCTGGCCCTCGGGCGCGCTGTGATCCTCGCGCACGCAGATGAGGCGGTTGCGGCGCCGGTCGACGACCAGGTCCGCGTAGCGCATGGCCGAGGGTGGGGTGAGCGGCATGGGCAGCGAACCGGGGGCTTGGCGGTAGATGCGCTGGTCGGCATCGTTGCAGAAGTAGAGCATGCCGCTATCGATGGCCATCTCGCCGCCCCCATACTCGTGTACCCGGGTGCGGGTGTTGAACTCGCTGGGCGTCATGTCGGTCACCTGGCCGTCTGCGCTACGGCGAACGACCACGTTTCGCCCACCCTCGGAGGGGCGCCTCTCGACCCAGTAGGCGTCACGCCCATCGAGGGCGATCTGGCCCAGCCTGATTGTCCCGCGGACGATGAGGTCCGATGTGATGGGGGATCGCCAGGAGCCATAGGGTGCGCGCTGTAGACTGCTCATCGCATTGCTCTCCTTTCTCGTCGCCTCTAGCGGGGGCGGCTTGCGCGGAGGATGCGCGTCGCCGCCGGGGACGATTGTACCCCTTGACGCCCGCTTGCGCAATCGAGCTTGGGGCGTGCCTTGAAGCGGGGCGTTTTGCAAGTCGTTGCCGGGGCGGCGGAAAGGGGCGCCATCGCGTGTAATCCCCGCGGTCTGGGCTTGTGTCGAGAGCCATTCAGGGCGATGGCGCCGGGGGCGCCTACGCTTGACCATGCGATTAAGGTGAGTATAATGCTTCTAGTAGTTGACCGCAGCGCTGCAGAGACCATCGCTATGCCGTTAGGCGGTTGGCGGCGGTTGCCGCAATCCCTGCGGACACTAGGAGTTGAACGGCGTTCTCTTGGCGGAGGCTAGGGTAGCCGCAGGGCTCGTGTGTCAGGAGATGCCTTTAGCTCTGGCAGGTGGTTCTCGTGCGATCCTTCGGTTTGGGCTGTACAAGCCCGAACCAAGGGGCTCGATGGTCGATGGCCCGCGTGCTGTCGACCATTCTTTGTATGCGAGGACCTGTATCGCAGTTCTTTCTGGGGTGGTCTAGTGATAGCTCGTAGGGACAATGATGTCTATGATCGGCGGACGCTCACGGCCAGCGATGAGGAGTGGCTGAAGAGCATCGAGGCAGCCATGCCTATTCTGGCAGACCTCAGCCGGGCAGACCTTTTGCTCTTCCGCCCGCTGGGCAAGGAGCGAGCCAAGGTGGTTGCCCACTCTTTGCCGAACTCTTTGTCGCCATTGTACCCTGAGCCCTTAGTGGGCACAGTGGTTACTGCAACAGGGCGGCCGGACGTGTTGAAAGCATTCGATGCGCGCCCCTGGCGTCGCCGCGTGCATACGGCGACGGTGCGCGGCGCGCCGATCGCGCGCGACGTGCTGCCGGTGTATGGTGAGCGCGGCGATGGCATCGCGGCTCTGTGCATCGATACGAGTTGGTTGGCTCACGAGCGGCAGCTCCGCCGCAGTTGGGTGTTCAGGCGGGCGCTTCATCGCCTGCAAGAGACGGTCTTGCGCGGCGAGCTGGCCGGCGTGGAGAGCCTGACTAGCTTTGGCGAGCACGACGGCATTATGGTCGTCGATAGCGAAATGCGCATTACTTATGTTAGCGGTATTGCGGCCAACCTGTTCCGCCGGTTGGGCTATCTGGAGAATCTGGTGGGTCAGCCGGTGTCAATTCTCGAGACGCGCGATCACGCGCTGGTTGCCGCGGCGCTGCAAGAGATGCGCTGCCTGGAGGAGCAGGGCACAGAGCACGAATACACCTGGGTGCGCAAGGTTATCCCGTTTCGCTCGCGCGATTACCGGCCTCTCTACCACCGGCTGACGCGCGGCAACTCGCGCCTGGGCGGCGTGATCGTTACCATTCACGATGCGACAGAAGTTCTGCGGCGCGAGCAGGAACTCAAGATCAAGTCGGCGATGATTCAAGAGATCCATCACCGGGTCAAGAACAACCTGCAGACCATCGCCTCGCTGTTACGACTTCAGGCTAGGCGTGCCGCCGGCGCCGATGTCGCGCACATCCTAAACGAGAGCGTGAACCGGATTCTCAGTGTCGCCGTGGTACACGAGTTCCTGTCGCAGAATGACCTGGCGTCCATCAGTATACGGGACGTCAGCCAGCGCATTCTCTCGCAGACGATGGCCGGTGTAATGGACCCCGGCAAAGACATCCAGTTCCGGCTGCAGGGTGGGAACCTTCATCTGCCCACGCAGCAGGCTACAGTGTGCGCTCTGGTGTTAAACGAACTTGTGCAGAATGCACTGGAGCACGGCTACGACCGTCGCAACCGGGGCATGGTGACGGTCACCCTCAGGGACGAGGGCGATCGGGTCACCTTGCTGGTTGAGGATGACGGCGAGGGGCTACCTGAGGGGTTTAGCGTGGCCACAGACGGGAGCCTGGGGCTGCGTATCGTGCAGACGTTGGTCGAGGCGGACCTCAAGGGACGTTTTGCCCTGGAGAACAGCGGTGCAGACGGTGCTGGCGTCAGGGCAGCCGTATCTTTTCCCAAGTCCACCTTAGGAGGTGAGGAGCATTGGAACGCACGAGGGTAATCATTGCCGACGATGAGTCGATCATCCGTATGGACCTGCGCGAAATGCTGACGAATCTGGGCTACCTGGTCGTTGGCGAGGCCGGCGACGGCCGCAGCGCGGTCAACCAGGCGCGCGAACTCCGGCCCGATGTAGTCATCATGGACGTCAAGATGCCCGATGTGGACGGCATCGAGGCGGCGAGGATCCTGACCCAGGAACGTATTGCTCCGGTCGTGCTCCTGACGGCGTTTAGCCAGCGTGACCTCGTAGAGCGCGCGAAGGAAGCCGGTGTTGTTGGCTACCTCGTCAAGCCCTTCCGCGAGACGGACCTGGGCCCTGCTATCGAGGTGGCCCTGGCGCGTTTCTCCGAGTTCCGCACTCTTGAGAGAGAGATTGCCGACCTCAAGGAGACGCTGGAGACCCGCAAACTTGTTGACCGGGCCAAGGGCATCCTGATGGACTCGCAGGGGCTGACCGAGAGCGAGGCCTTCCGCAAGATCCAGAAGATGAGCATGAACACGCGCAAGCCGATGAAGGACATCGCTGAGGCCATCATCCTGGCGCAGGAAGCACAGTCCGAATAGCCCTAATCTGGGGCAGGACCCATGCGGAGGGGGAGGCGTAGCCCGGTTGCTCGCTGTTGAGGAACTTGCTCCTGTCATTGCGGGTACCACAGAGTCTGGGACTCTGGAGTACTCGCAATGACACCTGCAAGTTTCTGTGCTTCATTCGGGGTCCGGAGCCCCTGTTGCTGATCTCGACGATCAGGATGTGCTCTGCTTTACTCGGCCAATGGCTCAGGCTGCGCAGGCTAGGTCAGAGCAGGCACGATGAAGAGGTAGAGGCAGACGACGTCGAGGGCGACAAAGAGCGGATAGGGCAGGGCATAGAGCCAACCCGCCCAGCGTTCGGGCAACGCAGTGCTCAGGCCAAAGGCCCCGGCCAGGCCTACGGTCCCAACGAGAGTCCACTTGTCCGGGCTGCCCCCTGTGGCTATGGCCTTGCCAACAAGGCCGACGGCTATCGCCAGGCAAAGGGCGGAGACGGCCAGACGCAGGCCACGTCGCGTTGCCTCGCGCCAGCCCGCAGCCAGGAAGATGGCCCCCGGTATGAGCGCCGGGAAGAGGTAGCGCCCCTGATGCTGGACGAATGACAGGTTGTACCCTACTAGGCTGGCGAACGTCAGCAGCACGTAGAGGGCGAGCAACAGGCGTGAGGCTCGCTCGCGCAGCGGCAACTCGCGCCACGATTGGGCAACCCTGCCGGCCCACCAGGCCAGCCCAAACAGAGCGATGCCCGTCATGATGGCGAGGCCGCGATAGATGCGTGCGTCTACCGGCACGCCCATCCAGCCGAACTGCCCCCAGAAGCTGCGAAAGGTCGTTACGGCAAAGGCGCTGATTGTGTGCCCGAGGCCGTACTGGGCGATCCATTGGGCCGTGCGCGGCTGATCCTCGACAACGGCGTTGTGGCGGGCAAAGACGAGGGGGTCGGCGATGCCATAGACGGCCACATTGCGCAGCAGCCAGGGCAGGAGCAGCAATGCTGCCGGCGCGGCAATGGCCAGGGCATGACGCAGGATGGCGCGGTAGCGCTTGTTGGGGGTAGGCAGTGGCCAGGCGGTGTAGACCAGCACGCCCAGGGCGAGAGGGACAGTGCTCAGCGTGCTGAGCTTGGTTAGCGCAGCGAGGCCGAGGGTAGCGCCGAGGGCGAGCCACCGGCCCAGGCGGTGATCGTCCGCACGCAAAAGCAGCAGCAACTGCCACAGCACCAGGGCCACCCATAGCTCGGCCAGCGCATCGTTGCTCACGGCGGCGGTTGTGGCCACGTGCATGGGGATGGCTGCCACCAGCGCCGTCGTGCCCAACGCCAGCCAGTTCCGTTCGGGCGCTACGGTGAGCGCGATACGATACGCCAGAAGCAGAATGGCCACACCCAAGAGGGTTGATAGCAGGCGTAGGGCCAGTAGCTGCTGCGCTTGCGGAAGCCCCATCGTCAGGCGGTAGACGCCTGCACCCAGGAGGTAGTACAGCGGCGGCTGCCAGGACTCGTAGCGAATAGGGTCAATGGACATCTCGGGCGGGAATTGGCGCGCCTTGATCTCCTCGAGATAGTCGTATGGGTAGTCGCCTGGCTGCAACACGGGCAGGGCACCCCGCTCAGCCACGTGGCGGATATAGTTGTAATGGGCCGGCTCATCCGGCGCTTGCCAGGGGGGCGTCAGGCGGGCATACTGAACGGCAATGGCCGTATACAGCAGCACGATGAGCGCCAGCGCCAGGCGGCTGAGGTTCCTCCGCTTGCTCATTGAGGTCTCTCCAGCAACGCGTCCAACTCGGCAATATCCACGGTGCGCAGGGCCTGTACGGCACGACGCCGGCTCCAGGTGCGGGGCAGCCACAAGATCCCGGCTATTTGGCCGCGTAGACGGGCGCGGGCTGCGGCGCCGCGCCAGGCTTTGGCGGCGCTCCAGGCGATCTGCAGTTGCGCGCGCAGAATGGGCGCCCAGTACTTGCGGAGGAGAGGCCTGGGCATGTCTTGGGCCAGCACGCGAATCGTGTTGCGCCCGGTATAGTAGCTGGCGGTTACGCCGCCGCCGGTGGCGCTGAGGTGGTGGTAGACCACTGCTGTAGGCACATAGATGCATGGCCAGCCGGCCAACTGGGCTCGCCAGGCCAGGTCTACGTCCTCGCAGTTGAGGAACAGGCTCTCATCGAAGAGGCCGATCTGGTCGAGCATCTCACGGCGGTAGGCTACTGCACCACCGCAACCGCCAAAGACGTATTCCTCACGATCGTATTGGCCCACATCCTTCTGCCAGACGCCTCGATTGGCGGGCAGGCCGTCGGTGCGGAACGAATCGCCTGCGGAGTGAAAGGTATCTCGCCGGTCGAAGAGGAGCATCTTGCTGGCTGCCGAGCCGGCGGTCGGGTGCTCTCTGAGGGCACGGACGAGTTCGCCCAGCCAGCGTGGATCGGCCTCGGTATCGTTGTTCAGCAGCACCAGGATGCTCGCCCGGGCAGCCCTGATACCCGCGTTGACCCCACCAGCGAAGCCATGGTTCTCCGCAAGCACGATCCGCCGCACTTTGGGGTAATCGCGTTCCAGCAGGGAGATGGACTCATCGCTTGAGGCATTGTCGACGACGATCGTCTCAAAGGAGCGAAAGGTCTGGCGATGCAGCGCGTCGAGGCATGTCGGCAGAAAGCGGGCGCCGTTCCAGTTGGGGATGATGACCGATGCCGATGGAGTAGAGTTCCCGCTCACTGCCTGTCCTCAAAATAATCGGCCAGCGCCTCCGGCCAGGGGCGGAGAGTGATCCCGAGCTGGGCCGCGGCGCACAGGTTGCGCAATTCGACATGTTTGGGGACCTGCGCAGGGCGCTGATAGTTCTCGGCAGGGACCAGGTGTACGTCGGTAAGGCCGGCATGCCGCAACACCTCGCGCGCCCACTCGTAGCGCGAACAGCTGCCGCTGTTCGTAAAGTGGTAGATGCCATAGAGTTCGGACGGCAGCAGACGGGCCAGCGCATCGGCCAGGTCAGGCGCGTAGGTGGGGGAGCCCACCTCATCGGTGACCATCGAGATTGTGTCGTGTTCCTGCGCCAAGCGGATGACCGTCTCGACAAAGTTGCGGTGGCCAGGCATGTACACCCACGCCGTGCGGACGATGTAGAACCGCTGCAGCAAGGTCTGAGTGAGCCACTCGCCGGCGAGCTTGGACTTGGCGTAGATGCTGAGGGGAGCCGGCGCATCGAACTCGTAATAGGGTGCGCCTTTTCTGCCGTCGAAGACATAGTCGGTGCTGATGTACGCCATCGCTGCGCCACAACGCTGGCAAGCCAGGGCCACATTCTGCGTGCCTAGGGCATTGACCCGGTAGGCGAGGTCGGGTTCGGTCTCGCAGCGGTCTACAGCGGTCAACGCGGCAGCGTGGATAACGGCTTCTGGAGCGAACCTCTGCAGGGCCGTCTGTACTTCGTTCGCATCGGTGATGTCCAACTCGGGGAGATCGATGGGAAAGAGGGTGTGCCCCACGAGACGCGCCTGGAGGGCTGTGCCCAGTTGCCCCCTGCTGCCGGTGATGGCGATGCGCATAACGTCCCTCCTAGTTGACGCGGCTGCGGCTCAGCCTTTGACGACAGGATGCTTGGTAATGCCCGCAATCTGGCAGCCATTATAGCCTGGCCATAGAAAGCGTCAAACTCGGCGGCGTGCCGGATTTCGCAGATTTTGACGGTTTGACACAGCGGCGCCCTTATGCTATGCTCTTCATGTATTCTCATGTGCTACTGCTATCTGCGTGATCACAGCACACTACAGGGGTGCTGCCCGCGCTTCTCCTTGTCGCCGATCGACACGTGACCAGTGCTCCTCTGCATGGAGCCACAGAACCGCCATTGACCCTTTGCGCATGTAGGGTCTGGCGGGCGCTCCCTGCGAACCGTTGGAGGTATGGCAAAGAGTGCCAGATCTAGAGCGAGGCCTGGTTCAGGTATACACCGGCGAGGGCAAAGGCAAAACCACTGCCGCCCTCGGTTTGGTTCTGCGTGCCACAGGTTGGCGCCTCCACTCCTATATTGCCCACTTTATGAAACAGCAGACAACCGGCGAGCAGCAGGCTCTGCCGTTGTTGGCCCCCTATGTTACCTCTGAGCAATTCGGCCGTCCGGGCTTCCTCGCCATAGGTGAGATTACCGACCAGGATATCGCGTTGGCGCATGAAGGGTTGCGACAGGCACGGGCGGCTATGATCAGTGGCCGGTATGACTTGGTCGTGCTGGATGAAGTCAACACGGCTGTGCGCTTTGGCTTGCTGGCTGAAGACGAGTTGCTGGGCCTTATCGAAGACAAGCCCCAGCATGTCGAACTCGTCCTCACAGGGCGGGGCGCGCCTGCCGGGGTGCTGGCGCGGGCTGACCTGGTCACGCGCATGGTGGAAGAGAAGCACCCCTATCAGAAGGGCATTGGCGCACGGCGCGGCATCGAGTTCTAGATCTCACCCTACCTTGCCACGCTTGGCGCTTGTGCTTCGACAGTTGCTATCCGCATCCGGCGTGACTGTCGAAGCAGGCTTATCGGTACGCATTTTTCAGAGATCGTCCAGGCGGAGACTGAGAGGCCATGGGAAAGCGACATTGGAGTCTGACATTGCTGACCGTGGCCGCCCTGATTGCCGGCGTGCTTGCCGGCTGTAGAGGCGGTTCCACCCAAGTAGAGACAACCCCTACCCCGATCCCCACAGCTGTTGTTCCCTCGAAACCCACCTACACGGTTCAGCGTGGCCCGATTGCGGAGCGAGTCAAGTTCACTGGGCGTATTGCTGCGGTGGAGGAGGAGGAACTCTACTTCAAGACCGACGGCCGCGTAGCGGTTGTCAACGTCAAGCAGGGCGATACGGTCGAAGAGGGCGAGATCCTGGCCGAGCTGGAGATCAGCGACCTGCTGAACCAGTTGGCACAGGCTCAGTTGAGCCTGGAGACGGCCGAGACGCGCCTTGCGGAAGCTCAGTCCAGCTCGGATGAGCAGCGCACTCGGGCCGAGATCGATCTGGAGGTGGCCAAGCTTCGGTTGGCGGAGGCAAGGTTGGAGGATCCGGCGGTCGAGGTAGCGCTGGCGAGCCATCGCCTGGAGCAGGCCAAGAACAGCCGATGGTCCGCGCAGGTGCATCGTGATGCGACGTGTGGGCAAGGTCGGAGCGCATCGTGCGATAGCGCCCAGGCCTCGGTACAGTCTGCCGAAGAATCTGTGCGCATAGCGCAGATACAGTACGAGGAAGCGCAGAAGGCGTTCGAGCGACACGATATCGAAGTCAAGATCCTCGAGCAGAACGTGCGCCTGGCCCAGTTGAACCTGGACAAGGTCGGCGGCGAGATCGATTCGGTCCTGGCCCAGGACGTGGCCAAGGCGCAGTTGGTGGTCGATCGTCTCGAGGCCCAGGTTGCCGACGCCCGGCTGGTGGCGCCCTTTGCGGGCGAGGTCACCATGGTGGGCGCCTATGCGGGGCGCACCGTGACGGCTTACCGGCCGGTGGTCAATGTGGCGGCGCCGGGTGCACTGGAGATTAGCGCCGACCTGACCAGCGACACGATGGCCAAGCTGAGCATCGGCCAACCAGCCACGATCGAGATTGTGAACTATCCGGCTGAAGAGTTCCACGGGAGTATCCGCCGCTTGCCTTATCCGTACGGCACAGGCGGGTCCAGCACGGCGGGCACGGCCGAGGAGGACCGCTCCACCCGTGTGTCGATCGATGATGCGGATGTGGAACTAGAGAAGGGTGCGCTGGTGCATGTGACGGTCACCTTGCAGGAGAAGGATGACGTTCTCTGGCTGCCGCCGGAGGCGATCCGCACCTTCCAGGGCAAGGACTTTGTGCTGGTCCTCGAGGGCGAAGGACAGAAACGAGTGCCTGTGACGGTGGGCATCAAGGCCGAGGACCGGGTTGAGATCGAGAGTGGCGTCGAAGAGGGACAGGTGATTGTCGGTCCGTAGGTCGCTGGTATCGAGCACAGAACGGTGAAAGCTGAAGACACTTATGAGAGCAGTGCGTAACCTACTAGCCGTCTTCATGCTCGCTGCCAGGCGACTCTGGAGCAACCTCGGCTTGATGACGGGCACCGCCCTGGGCTTGATGGTTGCTGTGGCCCTGGCCATGAGCATCCCGCTGTATGCAGACGGCGTGAACTATCGCCTCTTGCGCAAAGAGCTGTCCGAGAAGGAGCAGGGCCGCACGCGGCCGCCGTTTGCCTTCATGTGGCGATACGTTGGTGCCTGGCACGGCGCCATCGAGTGGGAAGACTATGAGGCGGCCGACCGCTTCTTCGAGCAGCGCTGCCGGTCGCTTATCGGCCTGCCGGTCGAAGGCAGCGTGCGTCACGTCAAGACGGACAACTTTCGCCTCTACCCGTCGGACGCGTCGGACTATGACGATCCTCGCCAAGCCATGGACTGGATTTCGCTCGGTTTTGTGAGCGAAATCGCCGACCATGTGAAGATGGTCGAGGGAGCCTTCCCCGAACCGCAGCCGGCCGGTTCTGACGAACCGCTAGATGTCATCGTCCAGGAAGACAAGGCCAACGAGTTCGGCTTGACGGTGGGCGAAGAGTTCGTCATGATGAGCAACGTCGCCGGCCCCACGGGCAAAGCCAGCCAAATCCGTGTGCGTGTGGCCGGCGTGTGGCGAGCCCTAGATTCGCAAGAACCCTTCTGGTTCTACGCTCCCATGGCTTTTGACACGATCTTTTTGACGCCGGAGGAATCGTTCGTCAACCGGGTCGTGCCGCTCCAGAAAGAGCCCGTTTATCTGGGCCTGTGGTATATCATCTTTGATGGGCGGGGCGTGCACACGGAGGACGTGCCTGGGTTCCTGGGACGCGTGGTCGTCGCCCGCACCATGGCGAACGGCATCCTGGAAAACACCAGCCTGGACATCTCGCCTGTCGATGCCATGCTTTCCTACACGGGGGCGGCGCGCTTGTTAACGGTCCTGCTCTACGTGTTTGCCATCCCCATTGTCGGGTTGATCCTGTACTTTATCGTCCTGACGTCCAATCTCGTTGTGCAAAGGCAGCGGAACGAGATAGCCGTTCTGCGCAGCCGCGGATCCTCAAGCCTGCAGATCGTTGGGCTCTACCTGCTCGAGGGCCTCATCTTGGGCGGCATTGCCATGCTCATTGGGCCGTTGATTGGGCAGGGTCTGGCGCAGGTCATGGGACACTCGCGTTCCTTCCTCATGTTTGCGCCGAGCGAGGCGCTGGTCATATCGATCTCTAAGCAGAGCTTGCGTCTCGGCTTTCTGGCTGTGGCCATCTCGCTGGTCGCCAGCCTGGTGCCGGCCCTGGGGGCAGCGCGGCATACGGTCGTGACGTACAAGCAGGACGTCGCCCGGTCGATGCAGCGCCCCTGGTGGCAACGTCTCTACCTCGACTTTTTCCTGCTCATCGTGCCTCTGTACGGCTACTATATGCTCCGGCAGCGCGGCACCATCTCGTTCTTGGGCAGGACTGTGTCGGCTGCGGAGGGTGATCCCTTTAGCAATCCGCTGCTGTTCCTGGTGCCGACGCTGTTCGTGTTTGCGCTGGCGCTGATCTTTGTGCGTGTCTTTCCGCTGGTCATGGAGTTGCTCTCGCGGCTGGCCCAGTTCATTCCCGATGCATCACCTCTGCTGGCTCTGCGTCAGCTTGCGCGCACACCTATGCAGTACACCGGCCCGTTGCTGCTCATCATGTTGACCCTTGGCCTGGCCTGCTTCACCGCCTCGATGGCCAAGACCCTGGATCAAGGACTCGTAGACCAGATTTACTATGAGTATGGGGCCGACGTCCATCTTGTGGAGACAGGCGAGTCCAGCGATGCGGGTGCTGGGCGCTCCATGATGGGGATGATGGGCGGCGGAGGGGGCGCGCCCGATGGGGAGGCCGCAGCCGGTGAGCCGAAGGAGGAGGAGCCTGTGTACTGGCTCTTCTTGCCTGTCTCTGAGCATACAAAGGTTGATGGCGTCGAGGCTGCAGCCCGGCTGGGGACCTTTAAGGGGAACGTGTCCGTCGGCGGCGGCAGTACGTCCGCCACCCTGGTCGGGATCGATCGCGTCGATTTTCAGCAGGTAGGCTTTTTCCGGGATGATTTTGCACGGGACTCTCTGGGTTCGCTGATGAACCGCCTGGCGGCCGACGACAGTGCAGCCCTGGTGCCAACGTCGTTCCTGGCGGCGCATGGTCTGGCCGTCGGCGACTTGGTGAATGTACGCGTGAACGTTTACGGTGAGGCCTATGAGGTCCCTCTGATGATTGCCGGTACGGCGGATCTCTTCCCGACAGTCTACCCGGAGGACGGGCCCTTTATCGTCGCCAATCTGGATTACATGTTCGAGCGCATGGGTGGCGAGTATCCGTATGACGTCCTCCTGCGCACGGCTCCCGGCAGCAACACGAGGCAGATTGTCTCCGCGCTTGAGGACTTGGGGCTGCGCATCCTCAGCACGTACGATGCGCGGCAATCCATCAGCGACGAACGGCAGCGGCCGGATCGGCAGGGAATTCTGGGTCTGCTTTCGGTCGGCTTCTTGGCTTCGGCCCTGTTGACCGTCCTGGGCTTTCTGCTGTACTCGTTCCTGTCCTTCCGCCGGCGGTTCATCGAGTTGGGCATTCTGAGGGCGATCGGCCTCTCAGTGACTCAGATGGCAGCATTCCTGGGCCTTGAGCAGTTCGCACTCATCGCGGCAGGGGTGGGAGCAGGCACCGCTTTCGGCGTCGTGGCCAGCCATCTGTTCATCCCATTCCTGCAGGTGCGGGGTGGCGCCCACGCGCAGACCCCGGCGTTTGTCGTGCAGATTGCCTGGGGTGACATCGCCAAGGTGTATGCCATCTTTGGGGCTATGCTGCTCCTGGCGGTTTTGGGCCTAGTCCGGTTGCTGGTGCGCATGCGCATTGCCCAGGCCGTCAAGCTTGGCGAGGCCGTGTAGCTCGAGCACCACTGGATGGAGTGGCGCACTGATAAGGAAGGTGCCGGCATGATGGTTAGCGGAGCGGCTGAAGAGCCCTTCATAGTGTGTGAGAACGTGGTCAAAATCTACAAGATAGCCGATCTGGAAGTTGTGGCCTTGCAGGGCCTGGACCTCCAGATCGGCAAGGGTGAACTCTTGGCCATCGTTGGTTCGAGTGGCAGCGGCAAGAGCACTCTACTCAACACCCTCGGCGGTCTCGACCGGCCTACAGCGGGCCGGATCACCGTGGGCGGAATGGACCTGCTCAAGATGTCGACGCGCGAACTGACGCGCTACCGTCGGGAGAAGGTGGGGTTTGTGTGGCAGCAGACCTCGCGAAACCTCATCCCCTATCTGACTGCTGAGGAGAACGTCGAGCTGCCGATGCTGATGGCCGGCAAGTCGCCGCGCCTGGCCCGTGAATGGGCTAGGGAACTGCTGGACGCTGTGGGGTTGAGTGAGCGCAGGAAGCACCGTCTGGCTCAGCTATCCGGCGGGCAGCAGCAACGCGTGGCCATCAGCCTGGCCCTGGCGAACGATCCACAGTTGCTGTTGGCTGACGAGCCGACCGGTGAGATGGACTCGGCAACGGCGCGGCTGATCTGGGAGGCCTTCCGGCAGCTCAATGCGCGGTTTGGCTTGACCACGGTCATTGTGACCCACGACCCCAAAATCGCGCAGGAAGTCGATCGGGTCGTCAGCATACGTGACGGCAAGACGAGCACTGAGACCGTCCGGCAATCCACGACTGCCGGCCAGGCTACCACGGGCGAGGCAGAGGTCGCGGGCAGTGAGGAGAAGGCGCGGCCGGGCGATGTGACATACGAGGAGTATGTGGTGCTCGACGCCGCGGGCCGGCTCCAGATTCCACGTGACTATCTAGAGGAGTGGGGCATTGGCACGCGCGCCAAGCTAGAGTTGGTTGAGGAAGGGATCCTGATCAAACCCATCGATGGGGTCAAGCCGGCGACGCCGGCCAGGGATTCCGACCTGGCGTATGGGGAAAGCTTGTACGGCGAGGAGGACGCGCCGCCCGAGTCGGCACAGCCTCGCTGGAAACGCAGATTGAGCGGGCTTGCCGGCCGCCTTCGCGGTCGCGGAAGGGCTAGTTGACGGGCCTCAGGTCAGGATAGAGAGATGGCGAATATGGCGACGACGAGTCCGGTGTCTACGGCCGGCCAGGGGGCTGCAGCCCAGATGAGCAACGATATCCTGGTGCAGACCATCGATCTCAGGCGCACTTATCAGGTGGGGAGCGAGCAGGTACAGGCGCTGCGTGGTGTTGACCTGGTCATCCGGCGGGGCCAGTTCGCGGCCTTTAAAGGGCGTTCGGGGTCGGGCAAGACCACCTTGTTGAACCTGATCGGCGGGCTCGACACGCCAACTTCAGGCAAGGTATACCTCTTTGGGCACGAGATCAGTGGCCTATCCGAGTCCGAGCGCACCAAGCTGCGGCGTGAAAAGCTGGGGTTTGTGTTCCAGTCCTTTGCGCTCATACCGACCTTTTCCGCGTTCGAGAACGTGGAGCTGCCGCTGCGCATCGCCCGGATGGGAGCGCGAGAGCGACGAGAGCGTGCTATGCACTGCCTGACCCTTGTAGGACTGCGCCGCTGGGCCAATCACCGGCCGTTCGAGATGTCGGGTGGGCAACAGCAGCGTCTATCGATCGCGCGATCGCTGGCCAAGCGCCCGGAGCTGATCATCGCCGATGAGCCTACCGGCGAGCTGGACAGCGAGACCGGGCGTCGCATCGTGCTGCTCTTCCAAAAGCTGGTGCGCGAAGAAGGCGTGACCATTCTCATGGCCAGCCACGACCCGACGGTCGACGAGTTCGTCACCGACGTGTATCAACTGGGAGACGGTGCGATCATCGACCACATCGACTATAACGCCTGATTGAGCGGTTGCCTCAGCGGGGCATCCGTGGTAGAATACCCCTGCGCGCGCCCGTAGCTCAATGGACAGAGCGCCTGACTTCGAATCAGTAGGTTGTGGGTTCGAATCCCGCCGGGCGCGCCACAAGCAGATTACGGACTACTGAAGCCCCGTCAGTAGTCCGTTTTTCGTTTAACGACTCTACTGAAAGAACCTTAACAATTAAGAGCGAATAGGTGCCTGGAGGCCCGAGTAGGCGCCAGCAGACGCCAGAGCACACCAAACAACTGAGAGACAAAAGAAGATTCGTGCACTCCTTCGGTGTCTTGGGCCACCAGCATTGGTACTTTCGGTGGCTCG
>DAOUGZ010000282.1:0-13437 GCA_034428955.1 Anaerolineae bacterium
CGTGACGACTCTGGCTGACCGGATGGCTCGACTCTGTGAAAGCAATCTGTTTCTCATCCGTTTCTCCTTGTCTCTCCTACCTGTGACACGAGGCACGAGCATCCTCGCCTGGCAGCATCCTCTGTAGTGGTCAAGGCGGAGAAACCTGACTCTCCGCCTTGACCACTACCGTGCGTCCCATTATGGATCCATCAACCGGCGCGATGATCGCCAGAGCGGCAGGCGCCTCGACGGCGCGCAACCAGCTCTGGCAATCTATGCTCCAACCGATATCAGCAGCAGTCCCAGCAGCTTGCTCAGTCCCCCGTACCCTGGCGGCAGGCCAGCAGGCCGTCGTTGAACTCTTTTTCCAGGGCCGGCAGATACTCGGCCGCCTTCTTTTCCCCGGTCCACAGCAGGGCTAGCCGGGAGCGCAGGTCGTTCGAGGTAAAGCTCGGGCACCACCACTGCGGATAGGCCCGTACCATGGGGTCGCTGGCGAGGGGCACAACCACCTCGCGCACGCTCTCGGGCAATTCGCTCAGGCCAATCTCCGCCATGATCTTGGTGTTGGGTACCAGGTCGTACAGCGCGTTGATCTTTTGCCCCTCGGGGCCGAGGGTGTAGCGAAGGAACTCCCACACCGCGTCCTTATTGGTGCTGTTCTTGTTGATGATATAGCCGCACTCCTCGCCAATCGTCGCCTCTTGCTTGCCTATTGGCGGATAGGAGCATGCCCACTCAAAGTCCCAGTCGCCACGCAGCCCCCAGTTCGCGCAATTACTGCCCCCCGTGAACATCGCACAGCGGCCGCTGGAAAAGTTGATGCTGCCGCCATCTTGTGATGCCGCTTCCATAGAAGGGAACACCTTGTCTTCCAACTGCAGCTTTTGCAGGAATTCAAACGCCTCAACCGTTTCTGGTGAGCCAATGGCCAATTGGCCATCGGGGGCAACGATCTCTCCTCCGTTCTGCCAGACCCAGGGCCATAGCGGGAGTGGGCGGTTCTGGTTCTCATAGCCATAGTTACCCTTGCTGGGATCAGTAGCCTTGTGGCAGATCTCTACAAAGTCTTCCCAGGTCCAGCCGCGCTCAGGTACTTCCAGCCCAGCTTCCTGAAGCAGTGTAGTGTTGAACCAGAACTCCCAGACAAAGATAACCAGCGGCACACCCCACTGCCCATCGCCGAGTTTCTCTCTCAGTTCGGGATACCGCACAGATGTATAGTCCTCGAGCGTCCACTTGGAGTACGTGTCAAGCTCTAGTGCGTCGCCGTCTTTCTCGATGTAGGGCGCCAGGTCCAGCGCAATGCCCGAGTTCAGGTATGTAGGGTTATCCGCGGGAGAGGTGCCGATAATGTCAATACTGCCGCCACCGCTCACACGAGTGAGCACGAGTTGGGTCATCTGAGCCCCGCCGGCTGTCTGCTCGTGCTCGATCTTGATGTGCGGATGGGCCTCCATGAATGGGGCGAAGTGACGATTGCCCCAGCTTGGGGTCTTGTCCGAAACCCAGTCGATCAGATGAAGGGTTACCGGCTCCTCGCTCGCCCGAGTTGGGGCTTGCGCTTCCGTGCCGGACGGTTGCGGCGTATCGGCCGGCTCTGGGCTCTCCGCCTGGGGGGCACAACCTGCCAACACGCCCAGGGCCGCAGCCATTGCCGATTGGCGCAAAAAAGTACGTCTGGTGATTCCACTTGTGAGTCCCATGTTTGTCCTCCTAGACCTCATGGATATACAAGACTCTTCGAATAGGGCTGTTCGTCACTTGCAGTTGCTCGACTCGCCCCGCCTCCCGGGGCAGGGAGCATCCAGCCCCAAGCTGCATCAGAAAAGGGCACTAACGCCGAGACAATTGGCGTGGCGTCTGCAAGAAGTGTTGCTCCTAACCACCTTTTCTGATACAATACGTTGATGGACTCGCCTGCTAACCTTGCCTCCTCGATTCCAACGCCACGGCCATTCCCATATTACTACCGTACCACTACCGCCAGTGTACCATGCAGGCTATGCCCGCGTCATCGTGCGCCTTGCCTGTTTTCGCCAGTCTTTGCCAAGTGAGGTCTGCTCAAGTGCCGTCGAAAGCCGAATTCTGCTCCCTGCTGGCCAACGCCTACGAGCATCTTTACGATCTCGTCCACCTGCGCACCCATCCCCTCGCAAAGATGCTTGTCTCCGATGCGGCGCTCGACCGAGATGAAACGGCCTGGCATCTTCACCACACCCTCCTAGACGCTATCGACAAGCTGAGCCCGTGCCCGGAGGCGCCCGCCTTCTCGCGCGAGTGGCGCCGCCACCGCCTGTTGGCCCTGCATTATGTTGATGGCCTTTCCTATGCCGCGGTTGCTGACCAACTGGCTATTAGCCAGCGCAGCTTTTACCGCGAGCGCGATGCGGCCATTGAGGCCATCGCGGACCTGTTGATGGAGTCTTTGCAGGCGCCCGACCAAGCCCCCCAGCCGGCACAAGAACCGGCCGCCGAACGGCTGGAACTCTTGCGGCTCGAGGCCGAACGCCTGGCGCAGGCCGATCAGCGGGCAAAGGTCAGCGATGTGCTGGCCGGCGTGCTCGAGTTGCTGCGTGAGAACCTGGAGCAACACCAAATCCACGTCGAGTTGGCACTGCCGCCCTCGCTACCCGAGGTATCCGTTGACGGCAGCCTCCTCCGCCAGGTGCTGCTGGGCACCGTGGGGCATTTGGTAGTCCACGCCGAACAGGCCAAGCTGCGCCTGGCCGCCGAGGTAGATGAGGGGGTAGTGTGGCTGTCGCTGGCGGCGGTGCCCCCCGAAGCCGTGTCCTCAACCCGGCAGGCACAGATCCGCAAGCGGCTGGCAACCCTGGAGGAGATGGCAGCTCTGTGCAAGGTACAGATCGAGACCAGGCATACCGGCGAAGCCATCGTCGGCTTCCGTGTTGGGCTGCCCACCGAGCGCGAGCGTACGATCCTGGTCATTGACGACAATGAGGATGTCATCGAGTTGATCCGGCGTTTCCTGCACCGGCACCAGTACCATGTCGTCGGGGCGCAAGCCGCTCAGGAGGCCTTGGCCCTGGCCCGGCAGTTGCAGCCTCATGCGATCACCCTGGACCTGATGATGCCCGGGCAGGATGGCTGGGACGTACTGCAGACCCTCCTGAACCAGCCGGAAACATGCCATATCCCCATTATCGTCTGCAGTGTGCTCAGAGAAGAGGAACTGGCCCTCTCGCTGGGCAGCACGGCCTTTCTGGAAAAGCCCGTCACGGAACAGGCCCTACTCTCCGTGCTGCAGCGCCTGGATCAGCCAACGCAGCCAGAGATGTAGCGCTTTTCGCGGGCTAGCCCGCTGCTTTTCCTGCTCGGGTACGGGTTGCGATGTCCATGGCCGACTGGATCCACTGCACGATCTCGCCGGGCAAAAGCCCGCTGCCCTTGGCGATGTGCATCGTGCCCCGCAACGACCGAATGCCCTCTATCTCCTCCTCTGCCGATACGATCACGATCGGCATGGAACCGCATGCAGGGTCGGCGCGAATGCGCTCGATCACCTCAGCGCCGTCCAGATCAGGCAGCACCAGGTCCAGCAGCACCAGGTCCGGCGCATGGTGCCGGATCATCTGCAGCGCCTCGTGGCCGCCGTGGGCGCGGAGGATGTGATACCGACGCAGCGGGGTATCATCCAGCAGGCGCGCCAGCAGCCGCACGAAATCGACGTCGTCGTCCACGATGAGCACCTTGTCCACGTGCTCCCCCAGGCCCCGCATAGTATCGAGGAGCGCCTCGCGCGATACCGGTTTCGCCAGGTAGCCATCAACGGCCAGACGCTGGCGCAGATGCTCCTCTCCGGGCAACGGGCAGGCCAGGAACATGCCCTGCGGCAGGCCCCAGGAATCCGCCAGCTTTTCCAGGGCGCCGGATTCCAGTGCCTCGTGGGTCGTGTCGACAATCACGCCCTGCGGCAAGAGCCGGGCTGCTGCTCGCGCAGCTTGATCCAGATCCTGGGCAACGACGGTGCGATAGCCGTGCAGATAGCGGGTGAGGAGCGTGACGGCCGCGGGGCTGCGGGTCACAGCGAGGAGCACACCCTCCTGGCCGGCCGGAGGTGGTGCCGCCACCCGGGTTCCGACCTGCGCGCCGTCCTGCTGCAGGTCACGCTTGGTGATTGGCAGGCTAAAGCAAAAGGTGCTCCCTTTGCCGACCTCGCTCTCAGCCCAGATGCGGCCACCGTGCATCTCCACAAAGCGCTTGCTGATGGCCAGGCCCAGCCCAGCCCCCCCATGCTGCCGCCGAGTGCTCATATCTGCCTGCCTGAACTCCTCAAAGAGATGCGGTAGCTCGGCCGCAGCAACCCCTGGGCCGGTGTCGGCAACAGCAAAGACCACGTTATCCCCTTCTTGCTCGACGCTGACCGTAACGCTACCTTGCTCCGTAAAGCGAGCGGCGTTGTTGAGCAGGTTAAAGAGCACCTGGCGAATGCGCGTTGGGTCAACCCACACTTGGGGCAGGTCGCGGCCGGTAGACGTCCGCAAAGCCAGGCCACGTGCCTCCACGAGGCTGCGGGCGGTGTTGACCGCCTCCTCCACCAGGGTAGACGGGCTCACCTCCTCCGGAGAGAGGCTCATCTGTGCCGCTTCCAGGCGAGCCATATCCAGCACGTCGTTCACCAGGTCCTGAAGGTGGAGGGCGTTGCGATGAACGATGCTCAGATCGCGCAGGTACGCGGGAGCCAGGGGGCCGCCGTAGTGCTGCGGCGTCCTGGCCATCAGGTCCGTGAACCCCACAATCAGGTTGAGGGGCGTGCGCAGTTCGTGGCTGACGGTCTGGGCGAACCGCTGCTTGTGGCGCCGCGCCTCCTCGGCCTGATCGTGGGCCACGGAGAGCATGTGATTCGCTCGCTCCAAGCGATAAGTCGCCTCATCCAGCGCCTTTAGCGCCCGGCGCAGCTCGAGCTGCTGCTCGCGAGCGATGCGCTCGTTGCGGTGGGCCTGTTCATAGGCATCCCACATCCAGGCCAACGCCAGGTAGAGGTTGCGCGCCGAAAGCCACAGGCCAACGGCAACCAGGGCCATCACGCCAACCGGCAGCCATGCCTCAGGCGACGAGAGCTCAAACCCCAGTATCCTGTCGGCGATGGCCAGGCCAAGCACACCGGCCAGGCCAGCCACCGGAAAGACGGCCCCCTGGCCGAGGAGCACACTGGCGAAGGTGATGGGGAGGATAAAGAGAAAGGCCAGATAGGGGGACGCAAACGTCACGACTCCGCAAGCGACCGCGACGAGAGTCCCGCCAACGAGCAGGCCCGAGGCGAGAGTCAGCCGCCGTCTGCTGAGGGCGCGGCTCGCAAACAGGGCACAGGTCACCGTCCCGACACCGATCCAGGCTACCGGAGACGTCCCCAGGTTCATTTGAGGCCAAAAGACCCAGATGGCCCAGATATAGGCGACAATCCCGACGAGCACCGAGATCGCCCGCAGTGATACGGCCTGCAGCTCGACCAGACTCTCTTTATACGCCTCTGAGCTGGATGTGATCGACATGTGTGTCTCCTCGCCTGGTAGTGCACCGCAGAGGTTCCGATGAGTGCGATTGGCCTCGTGTGGCGCAGCGCTAGTGCAGAATCGGGCCGGCGCTGGCTGCAAAGGCCCGCGACCGCTTCGCTCTATCGCTGGAGGGCGGCTTGTGGCTGTCGATGAGGGGGTGATCTTTCGGGGGCCCGTATGCGAGGCTCAAGCGCCGCAATCGCCTCTTGCAGTGGCAGCGCGGCCGTGGCCTCTTCACCTTGTTCACGCGCTGCGAGCATCTCTTTACAGCTTGGTTCGTGCCCATATTGTGCCAGAAACCGCCCGTTATGGCAAGATGGCTCAAGTGTTTGCGGGCCAAATTGCCTGGTCGCTGCCGATGTACTAAGATATGGGCAGAGCACCTCACCCCGAGCCCGCTGCTCTGCATTGAAGCCTGGGCCTACGGCGAATCAACCCTTGCGGCAAACATCCGGCAGCGAGCGATTGCAGCAGGCAAGACAACCGGAATGGAAGGACCACATGCCCGAACACCTCGTTACCCTGGGGAACGACGAATACCGAATCACGTTTGATCTGAGCCACGGCCTGCGCCTGACCTCGCTCCGCAACCTGCGCAGCGGCGACGAGTACCTGAAGGACCCACGCTATGCCACCCTGGGCAACCCGTTCACCTTCGAGTTGTTGGGTCCCAATGGCTGCTACCAGTTCCTGCATGCCGGCCGGGCGTTTCAAGCCACCGAACACCAACTGGAGGATACGGACGGCAGCCAGAGGTTGACGGTTCGCGCCTCGTGCACGAGCGCGCCGCTGGAGGTCGTGCTCAAGGTCGAGGCCCCCGCTCAAGGGCCGGCCAGCTACTGGGAGCTCGAGCTGGCAAATACCGGCTCGGAGGAGGTAGAGGGCAAAGCCATCTTCCCGCGGCTGGTCGGTATCACCGTGGGGGATGATCTCGTCAACCAGACCGTCTGCCTGCCGATCCAGATCGGCGGAACCCTCCGCCACTTTGCGACCGACGTGACCCCGCTGGTATTCCCCTACTTTTACAACACAGAGCCCGCAGCGACCTATGCGGCGCCCTACGCCATGCCCTTCTTTGATTTTCTGGCGCCCGATCAGCGCGAGGGGCTGTTCATGCTCGTGCTCGACCCCGACGTCGCGCGGCACGTACTGACCCTGACGACGCTCGGTGAGCCACCTGCCGGCCGGGCGGAGGTCCGCCGCCAGGTCAAGCTGGCAGCCGGGGAAAGCCTGGCGCTGCCCCGCACGGCCATCGGCGTACACATGGGCGATTGGCGCGGGGTCGTGGACCTCTACCGCGAGTGGCTGGATGGCCGCCTGTCGCCGCGCGAGATGCCGGCCTGGTTCCGCGAGGCAGTCAGCCTCTACGGAGTAGGTGGCGTTGGTGGCGGCGGCGGCTACCTGGCCTTCGGGCCCGGCCCGCAGGGGCAGATCAAACGCTACCGCGGACCGCTCGATACGGAGATCAACTCCTTCGACGAACTGCCTGCCCTGCTCGACAAGGCCCGCCGGATGGGCACCGATGTCGTCTACCTCTGGGACTATTGGGAGGGCGAGCCGGAGACAGGCATGCCCCCCTACTGGAACAAGGGCGATTATGTGCCCCGCAGCGACCTGGGTGGGCCGGAGGCCTTTCGCCGTGGCGTGGAGGCCGTGCACCGGGCCGGGGGGCGTGTCCTGGTCTATGTGGAAGGCTTTATCGTCTGGAAGAACAGCCGGCTGGGCCAGGCCCGCGGCCGCGACATGGCCCTCATGGACGAGCACGGAGCGTATTATGAAGAATACGCCAACTATTGGTCCATGTGCCCGGCCGACGAGGCCTGGCAGCGCTGCCTGACCGATATCTGTGTCGGCCTGGTGCGCGATATGGGGGTAGACGGCATCTTTTTGGATAGCTATGGCGCCCAGCGACACCATACCTGCTACAACCGGCTCCACAGCCACTGGCCCGAGAGCGATATCTGGAACAAGGGTCTATCGGCCATCATCTCGCGGGTGCGTACGGCCATCCGCCGCATCAAGCCCGATGCCGTGGTGATGACCGAATCGGTGAGCGACCTCCTGCTGCCGGTCATCGACGGCTCCTGCGATGGGTCTTTTGTGTGGGGCTTGCAGGTCAATGGCGGCCCAGTGCAGAGCTCGCCGCTCAAGTACGCCTTTCCGGAAGCCAACGTCTTTACCAACGGCTGGACCCTGGCGCACCTCAACCTGGCTTTCGGGCTGGGCTGGAACCTGGCCGTCGGCCCGCCCTGGGAAGAGCATGCCGGCTATATCCGCAGGCTGGTCCGGCTCAAGCGCGAGTACAAGGATGCCCTGATCTATGGGCGCGTGCTGCCGCAACTGCAGACCAGTTCCCCTGAGGTAGTGGCCACGGGCTTTGTTGGCGAGGAGAACACGGTGCTAACCGTGGTCAACACGTCTGCCGGCGAGCTGAGCACTACCATCGCTTTGCCGGCCGAGATAGCCCAGGGCACATGGCAACCGCTTCTGGGCGGGGATGGTGCCCAGGCGCCCTCAACAGCCGGCGGAATGCTGCTTCTAGTTCTACAACCGGGGGAGCTGCAGGTATGGCGGCGCGCCCACGGCGCCGCGACGAACGCCTGAAGGAGGTTATTCAGTGCCTGCAAGTCCCAGCCCGTCTCTGGCTGCTGCAGTTGCGCTGCGTTTCGAGGTAGAGCACTCACCAGCCTTTGAGCGCATCCTGGAGATGATCCTCAATCCGGACGAGATGCGCCTGCTCCTGGCCACACCGGCCGAGAGCGCCGCCATTGCGGCGGCAGTGGGGCGCCCGCTGCCGGAGGTGGCTGCAGCACTTCATGACCTCTATGTGCGCGGGATCGTCAGCACCATCCGCAACGAAGAGGGCAGGTCGATATGGATGCTGCCCCCGCTGGGGCTGTTGATGGATGGCGTGCACTTTGACCCCCGCTACCGGCAATACGGCCCCGAGTTCTATGACCTCTGGCAGCAGGTCTGCGAAGCCGAGGTCATCCAGAAGGCACCGCAGGGGATGCTGCGCGTCTTGCCGGTGGGGGAGGCCCTGCCCTCCCCGACCAGCCCGGATGTGAACAGGGTCCTGGATATCGAAAGCACTGAGGCCATCCTCCGGCGCGCCCGGCGGATCGCCGTACAGAACTGCCCTTGCCGCGTGCGCGAGCGCCATTGCGATACACCGCTCGAGATGTGCCTTTCGCTGGACGGATTTGCCGACTATATCCTCTACCGCCAGATCGGCCGTGAACTCGCACTGGAGGAGGCGCTGGCCATCGTACGCCACGCCGAGGAGCTGGGGCTGGTGCATCAGACGGTGAACACCGACCAGCCCGATGTGATCTGTAACTGCTGCACTTGCTGCTGTGTGGTGCTGCGCGCGGGCGCCGTCCATGGTTTCCCCGTCTCCTCAGCAGCCAGCCGCTTTCTGCCGGAAGTGGATGAGCAGCGTTGTCGCAACTGCCTGGGCTGCGCCCAGAACTGCCACTTTTCGGCCATGGTCGAGCGCGACGGCAGACGCTCATTTGATGCCGGCAAGTGCCTGGGCTGCGGCCTGTGCGTACGCGCCTGCCCCGAGGGAGCCATCCGCCTGGTGGAAGCGCGCCCGGCAGAGCATATTCAGCCCGGCCCCGGCTTTGGCTGGTCGTCTCTTCCTCCCCAGGAATGAGCCGCCCCGCCATGCCCTACGGTCGCGAGCATCCGTTCGAGCAGACCTGTCAACAGCAACAATCATCGCGGCGCATACCTCAAGGTAGAGAAGACATGGTGGATATCCGCAAGCAAGGAGGAAAACAGCAATGGTCGAACTCTCGGCCTACGAGCGCATGACACGCATGTTCGAGCACCGCGATGCCGACCGGGTGCCCATCACCGACTGGATCTGGGAGTCGACCTTTGAGCGGTGGCGACGGGAAGGCATGCCTGTGGACGAGCGCGTCTACCAATACCTCGGCCTCGACCCCATCATCTGGCTGGGCGAAGACCTGCTTGATACCAGCCCCCGGTTCGAAAAGTATGTCATCGAAGAGACCGATACCTACAAGATCGAACGGAACGAATGGGGGGTCACGACCAAGAACTTCAAGCCGGTCAGCACTACCCCTCAGGACCTCAACTTTGAGATCAAGGACCCCGATAGTTGGCGCAAGGCCAAGGAGCGCATGACGCCGACCCGCGACCGCATCGACTGGCGCAGGCTCGAGCGGAGCTACAAGGCCTGGCGCGAGCAGGGCGCCTGGATCTGCCTGACACCCTGGTTCGGCTTTGACATCGTGAACACGCGCATGGTGGGCACCGAGCGGACCATGATCGCGATGGCCGAGGAGCCCGAGTGGTGTGTGGACATGTTCAACTCTCAGCTCGACCTGGCCATCGCCCTCATGGATATGATGTGGGAGGCAGGCTACACCTTTGACCAATTGCTCTGGTACGACGATATGGCCTACCGCAACGGCATGTTCTTCTCGCCGCGCATGTACAAGGAACTGGTCAAACCCTACCAGCAGCGGGCGATCGACTGGGCGCATGCCAAGGGGGTCAAGGCGCAACTGCACTGCTGCGGCAACATAACCCACCTCATCCCCGAGTTGCTCGATATGGGCATCGACGCACTGCATCCCCTGGAGGTCAAGGCCGGCACAGACCCTGTAGCTATCAAGAAGGCCTTTGGCAGCCGTCTCTTGCTCCACGGCGGCTTTGACGTCCTGCATTGGAGCAACATCGAAGAGGCAGAAAAAGACATCCGCACCAACCTGCCGCTCCTGAAGGAGTCGGGCGGCTATCTCTTCTCTTCGGACCACAGCGTGCCGGATAGCGTCAGCCTCGAGACCTATCGGCGCATCACAGCACTCGTGCGCGAGGTCGGGGCCTACTAGATGCTTCCTGGGGGATCCTGCGTCAGGCGTCGTCTGAAGCGAGCCTTCAGTGGCACATGGTCCCCGGCAGCCGGCTGGGGTCGCAACTTCAGCAGGCTCCCCAGCCGTGTCGTAGTAGCGGCTTGAGCCGCCCGAGTGACCTAGAAGCAAGAGTCCCTCTTAGCGGAAAAAGCCTGCCAGTTGTTGCCCGGGCGGCTCAAGCCCGCTACTACGACATGCATGCAAAAATCGCGCTCAGTGCGCAAGCTCGCTGGCTTTCGCCCGGAAGACCGGCCACTTTCTGCGCCGATCGCTCAGATTGCAGCGCGCGCCAACGCGGCCGGCGGCGTCTCGCCGTCCAGCGGTACCAGGCGGATGCCGAAGACTGTCTCCTCCGGCCACACCAGGTACTGCGGCAACGGCCCCGGCCCACAGGCGGCACTGCCCAGGCCGCACTGCCGGGCATCGACACTCAGGGTGATGTCGCGCCGGCGGCGCAGTTCGTGGGTGTGCCTGGCCTTTTCCAGGTCGCGCGTGGTATAGTGCAGCGCACTGACCTGCAGCAACTCGCGCCCCACCACCAAGAGCCCCGCGCCGTCCGCCTCCGTGAGCGCCGCCCAGCGGACGTCCGTCTTGTTCCCGTTCTCCTGCGGAAAGATGTAGGGCACATACTGCTCGTCGACGCTGCCGCTATAGACCCCAACGGGGGCGCCGTGCTTGCGGTCCGGATAGGTCTCGATGGGGCCGCGGCCATACCAGGTCAGGGTGTTGAAGCGGCCGGGCACAACCATCTGCAGGCCCACGCGCGGCAGGGGCGGCAGGTCACCGCTGGGGGTGAGGCGCACGTCCAAGAGCACCTCGCCCGAGCCCAAAACGGTGTAGGTATAGCCGACGTCAAACCCTGCGGCGCAGCGCGGGGCGGCCAGGCGCGTGTTCACCACGATGCGCACGGCCGTGCATCGCCCAGGGGGCGGGTCCTGCTCGCCCAGGGGCTGCACGTCAAAGTGGCACACATCCTCGCGCAGGCGGTCGAGCCCCGCTTCGCGCCAGCGGACGGCCAGTCGCTCCTCACTCTTTACGCTGAGGTCGTTGTCCGTAGGGGCGCGCCAGAGGTTGGCCGCCGGTCCGGCCGCGAGCAGCGCCCGGCCGCGATACTCCCAGGCGGCGATGCGCCCCGCTTGCCGGTCAAAGGTCAGCGCCCAATCCGCGCCACGCACGAGGACCTCGCCCTCATCCTCGGCTACCTCCAAGGTGAGGGACTTGTCTTCCAGTCCCCAGGCCCTAGTCCCTAATCCCTCGTTAGCGAAGGGCAGGTCAATCTGCGCCCAGGCCACCTCGTGCCCGGCCTCGGCCCACGGCGCGTCCTCGGCCAGGGTAAAGCTCAGGCCCAGCCGATACTCCACACCCGGCGCGGGTTCCGGCGGGTGGAAGGGCACGCGCACTCGCGCCCGCTCGCCGGGTTTGAGCGCCGGCGTGGGCAGCGTACCTTCCTCGAGCACCTCTCCATCGCCCGTCAGCGCCCAGGTCGTGCGCAGGTGGCCCAGCCCCAAAAAGTCGTAGCGGTTCTCGATCTCGACCAGCCCCGCCACCGGGTCCACGGCCGTCACCCGCACCGGCTCCTGCACCTTTTTCAGCTCCAGCAAGCAGGGGTGCGGCCGGCGGTCGGGCCAGACCATGCCGTTGATGCAGAAATCGCCGTCGTGCCGCTCCTCGCCGAAATCCCCGCCGTAAGCGTACCAGGCCTCACCATCCTCGGTATGCTGCAGGATGCCCTGATCGACCCAATCCCACACAAAGCCGCCGATACAGCGTGGGTGCGATTCGATGGCCTCCCAGTACTCCTTCAGGTTGCCGGGCGAGTTGCCCATGGCATGGGCGTATTCGCACATCAGGAGCGGGCGCGTCTCCCCGGGCTGTTCGGCCAACTCGATCAGGTTCTTGCGCCGCCGCACGCCCTCCGCCGGCGCAAAGGGATCGGCCAGGCGCGGGTACATGACGCTGACCATATCGACCACCGGGGCATCAAAAGCCCTCTCATAGTGCACCGGGCGCGTGGGGTCGTTGCGGTGTACCCAATCAGCCGCGGCATCGTGGTTGGGGCCATAGCCGGATTCGTTCCCCAGCGACCAGATGATCACCGAGGGGTGGTTGCGGTCGCGCAGGACCATGCGCGCCACGCGGTCCACAAAGGCCCCGCGCCAGCGCGGCTCGGTGGCGGCCACATCCCCCAGCCCGTGGCTCTCCACGTTGGCTTCATCGATGACATAGAGCCCGTAGCGGTCGCAGAGGTCGTACCAGAGGGGCACGTCCGGGTAATGGGAGGTGCGCACGGCGTTGATGTTGTGCTGTTTCATCAAGCGGATATCCTGCAACATCGACTCCGCCGATACCGTATGCCCCGTCTCCGGGTCGTGCTCGTGCCGGTTCATGCCGCGCAGCAACACCGGCACGCCATTGATCCACAAGCGCCCGCCGCGCAGCTCGACCTGGCGAAAGCCGACCGCCGCCCGCTCGACCTCCACCGTGTGCCCCGCTCGGTCCAGCAGAGAGAGAACCAGCGTGTAGAGGTAGGGGCTTTCGGCGGACCATTTGCGCGGGTTGACGAGGGGCCTTGCCAGCTCGACCGCCGCCTCGCCCTCGCCGGCGGGCACCAGCGCGCCGAGCGGCGAAGGCCAGAGGGGCCGGCCCGTCGCATCGTAGAGCTGCGCCTGCAGCCGGTAGCCCACCGGCAGTGGGGCCTCGTAGCCCCTGACCCAGGCCGTCACCTTGAGCATGGCATCTCGATACTCGTCATCCAACTCGGTGACGATCGAGAAATCGCGCACGTGTACCGGCGGCGTGGCCATGAGGTACACGTCGCGAAAGATGCCCGAGAGCCGCCAAAAGTCCTGGTCCTCGAGCCAGGTGCCGGCCGACCAGCGGTAGACACGCACGGCCAGCACATTGTCTCCCGTGTGCACGTAGGGGGTCACGTCAAACTCGGCGGGCAGGCGAGAATCGGTGCTGTAGCCGACCGCCTGGCCGTTCACCCACACGTGGCAGGCCGAATCCACCCCGTCAAACACCAAAAAGATGCGCCGCCCCGCCCACTCCTC
>DAOUGZ010000283.1:0-5851 GCA_034428955.1 Anaerolineae bacterium
GTCTGGAGCTGTTGCGCCACCTGCCGGCGCACGGCCCGGTAGCGGTCGGCGATCTGGGGCAGCCGTTGCAGTTGGATGATGTCCACCGCCGCTTCCAGCTCCGACATGCGATAGTTGGTGCCGCTAAAGAGCTCGCCCTCGTAGCGCGGCGGCGCAAAGCGGTCCGGCCTCCACAGCCCGCCGCACTCGGCCAGTTGGTTGGCCCGCTCCCAAAGACGCTGGTCGCGAGTGAGCACCAGCCCGGCCTCGCCGCCGCCGACAATCTTGTAGCTGGAGATGCTAAAGCAGCCCAGGTCGCCGAGGGTTCCCACCCATTGGCCCCGATACTTGGCCCCGGGCGACTGGGCACAGTCCTCGATGATCCTCAGGTTGTGCCGTCGCGCGACCTCCAGGATGGGGTCCATATCGCAGACGGCGCCCATGACGTGGGTGGGGGCAACGGCCACCGTGCGCGGTGTGATCAGGGGCTCGATCTTGACCGGGTCGATGGCCAGGGACTCGTCCACATCGCAGAAGACGGGCACACCCCGGGCGGCGATGACGGCGGCCGCCGTGGCCATAAAGCCGATGGCCGGGCAGATGACCTCCGTCCCCGGGCCCACCCCGGCCGCGACCATGGCACTGTGCAGCGCCCCCGTGCCCGAACTGACCCCCAGCGCAAAGGGGACCCCGAAGGTCTCGCGGGCCTGGGCCTCAAAGGCCTCGCCCTTGGGCTGCGGCGGGTAGGCTGCGCCATAGCGCGCCAGGTAGGGGCCGGGGTCCAGGTCCTCCTCGCGGATGGCCCCGCGGATGCGCGCCAGCGCCTCGGCAGAGAAGCCGAAGCGCTCGGCCACCGAGAGGAACTCCTCCAGGCCGATCTTGGGCCGGCGCTGCCCCTCCACCTGCGCCACAGCCTTGGGCCCGCCGTTCAGGGCCAACTCTGATAGGGCATCTTGCTGCGACATGGGATGTATCCTCCAGACTCGATGCGAATACCGCGACGTGCTTGCATAAACTCTCCGCACCACCCGTGCGACTGGCAGAGGCAGAGATCAGTACCGGGCTGTGCGAAAGACAAAGGCATAGAGGAGCCAATACCGCATCGTCAGTTCGGCTGTTGGAGGCTGCTCTGATGTACAGAGTCATCATATACCATCCTCGCGCAGGCCCCGACCACAGCGCTGAACTTGTCAGCACTCCTACGATACCACATTTTCGCCAGAGTGCGAAACGGGGGCTCGCCGTTTCGCGACGGCGAGCCCCCGCACCGGGCAGGTGAAGCCGGCTCTCTCAGGCTAGCGCCTCGAGTACCCGGTTGGCGCCGTCCAGCATCTCTTCCACATCCTCGTTGGTCAACTGCGGGCTGACATCTATGTGCACCGCTCGCCCCAGGAGGTCCAGCGTGCGCGGACACATGTCGGGCTCGTAGGGTATCTCCCGCCTGGCCCAGCACCAGGGAGCGCCCTGCGCCGTCCACGCCGTCTTGTCCATGACCGGGATCCAGTGCCGGTAGATGTGATAGTCCGTACGGTCGGGGCTATACAGCACGCCTGCGCCAATGTTCTCTGCGCGCAACCCATCCGCAATCCGCCGGGCCGACTCCGGGCTCTTGGCGCAAAGGACCAGCGCGATGGCCGCGTCACCTTCCGGGTCCGTCAATCGCCGGAAGGTGATACCCTTGCGTTGGGCCGCCGCCTCCAGGCCGGCCTTTAGTATGCGCTTGCGCTCGCGCATGGCATCGAGCAAACCGTCCAGGCGCCGTAGCTGCACGAGCATGACGGCCGCGAGGAGTTCGGGCATGCGAAAGTTGATGCCCCAGACCATTTCTTCGCGGCGGATGTCGTTGCGTAGGCTGCCGGCCACATCGTGGAACATGGCCGCCCGCTTCCAGACGTCGATATCGTTGGTAATGACCACACCGCCTTCGCCGGCGGTGATGATCTTGTTGAACTGCAGGCTAAAGCAGCCCACGTCGCCTATCGAGCCCAGGCGCCGGCCCTTGTAGCTCGCGCCGTCGGCCTGCGCCGTGTCTTCGATGACCTTCAGGCCGTGCCGCTCAGCGACGGCCAAGAGCGCATCCATATCACAGGGGGCGCCGCGCATGTGCACCGGCATGATGGCCCGAGTGTACGGGCTGATCTTGCGCTCCACGTCCGCCGGGTCGAGGGTGAGCGAGTCGTCAACCTCGGCGGGGATGGGGATGGCGCCCACGGCCAGAACAGCCGAGGCGGAGGCGATCCAGGTATAGGCCGGCACGATAACCTCGTCGCCGGGCCCGATGCCGATGCCCTGCAGGCCGCAGATGAGGGCGGCCGTGCCTGAGGTAACGGCCAGCGCGTGGCGCGTGCCCATGTGGGCGGCAAAGGACTCTTCCAACTGGGCCACTTTGGAGGGACCCTCCTCGGGGCCGTAGTAGCGGAAGAGGCGCTTGCTGCGCAGCACCTCGAGCACGGCCTGTTCCTCTTCCTGGTCAATGGCCATCCCGCCAGGGTACATCGGCGGGTAGGAGCGCTTGCGGGCGGGCGTGTGTTGGATGCTCGACATGTTGCCTCCTATATTCTGATACCAGAGAAGTGTGACCCGTGATCCGACTTTCCAGGCTAACACGCTCCTTGCTCAGGGCCATATGCCCGGCCTCGATTTGGCTGAGGTCGAGCACATCGTCGATCAGGCTGGAGAGGTGCTGGCTGTTGCGTAGGATGACGGCCAAGTCCGAGAGTAGCGCTGGCGGCAGCCGCTCGCCATAGGTCTCCCCCCTCTCTATGGGTTGGGCACCCACTGCAGGAAGCCACAGGGGGCTGTGCGCGGCGCTGTGCACAACCCCCTGTGATGCTCGGCTCTTTTCGCAGAAGCGGACCCGGGCCTGCTGGCCGGGCCAAAGCTTTCTCAGCCCCCGCTTGCTGGGGTTTCCGCCTCTCGCCGCACCTTCCCCCGTGCCAGCGAGGCGAACACCCCGCCCAGGCACAGCACCGCCGAGCCGGTAAAGATGATGCGCGCGCTGGCCAGGAAGGCGCCAAAATGCTCCGGCGTGATCTGCACGCGGCCGATGCGCAGGGCAAAGACGAGCATGGCGATGCCCATGCTGAACATCTGTCCCGTCAGGCGCATGGTGCCCACCATCCCCGAGGCCAACCCATAGCGCCTGCGGTCCACCGAGCTCATGATAGCGTTCATGTTCGGCGAAGAGAAAAAGGCAAACCCGAACCCCAGCAGGATCAGGCAGGCCACGATGTAGGCCATGGGGGTCTGCTCGCCCAGCCCCGTCAGCAGCACCAAACCGATGACGGTCAGCGCCATCCCCGCCGAGGCCACAATGCGCGGCTGTATCCGGTCCGACAGCCGTCCGGCCAGCGGCGAGAAGAGGGCCTGCATGATCGGCTGGGCCACCAAGACCAGCCCCGCCTGTTGGGGCTCCAGCCCCTGGATGTACTGCAGATAGAGGCTCAAGAGGTAACCCACCGCTGTGGTGGCCCCATAGTTCAGCCAGGCCGCCAGGTTCGAGAGGGCAAAGACCGTGTTCCGGCGGAAAAGGCCCACCTCCAGCACCGGGCTCTTGGCCCGTGCCTCCCAGAGGACAAAGCCCACCAGCCCCCCCGCACCCAGCAGGATCAGCCAGAGGCCCAGCGCTCGTGGCAGCACGGAAAAGCCATACATCAAGGCCACCAGCCCCGCGGCATAGACAGCCGAGCCGAGAGCATCAAAGGATTCGCCGCGTGCCTCCGCCCACTCTCCCTGGATCCTCCAGGCCGCCAGAGCGACGACCAGCACCGCCAGGGGCAGAGTCGCCCAAAAGATGCTCCGCCAGCCCAGATGCTGGGTGAGCAGGCCGCCCACCGTCGGCCCGATGGAGAGCCCCACATACGTCGCTGCCACGGTGATGCCCAAAGCCTGGCCCCGCTCTTTGAGTGGGAAGACGGAGGTCAGGATGGCCGTGCTGGTGCCATAGATCATCGAAGCCCCTATGCCCTCGACGGCCCGGCAGAGGATGAGCATCGTGCCCGAGGACGCCATGGCCGAGAGGATCGTCGATAGACCGAACAGCGCCACGCCGGCCATAAAGATGCGCTTGCGACCCACGATATCGCCGATGCGCCCAAAGGGCACCAGGAACGCCGCCGCGGCCAGGGTATAGGCCGTAGAGACCCACCCCAGCGAAACGGCGTCGATGCTCAGGTCCGCCGCAATGCGTGGCAGGGCGATGTTCACCGAAGAGCTCATAAAGGGCGTCAGGAACGAGGCAACCACGGCTACGATCAGAACGCTTAACTTGCTGGTTGTTCTGTTCACGTCTCACCTGTACCCTAGAAAGGATTGAAGGTGATAGTATACCACAATCTTGCGAACGCCTCTCGATGGCCGGCTGGTGAAAGACCTTTGGGCTGAGCCAGACGCCTGTCGCCACAGCGAACGCTGAAGCGTTCGCAAGGTTCCCCTACCCCGACCTACTTTTGGAACGATGCACTCATATCCACATCGCCCTGCACGCCGCCCGCCTTTTTCTCGAACCGCGACTCGGCGATCAGGCTCTTCAGATAAGTCTCATAGGCTGCGCTGTCCAGCGGCATCTCCACCGTCTCCCCCAGATGGTTCGAGTAGAGCATGGCGTTGGCCAGCTCCACCGAGTGGATGCCCTCCTCCGCTGGGGCGATCAGCGGCGTTCCGTCCAGGATGGCATCTACAAAGTTCTGGGTGATAATCTGGTGCTTGCCGCCGCCCGGCTCTACTGGCACCTCGACCTGCGTCGCCTCTGGCCGCCCAAACATATTGGGTGACGTCTTTAAGAACTCGCTGGTTGGGACGGCGTTGCGCACAAAGGTCAAGCTGCCGTTCTCCAGCACCAGCTTGCCCCGGTCGCCGGCGATCTCGAAGCGGTTGGTGCCCGGCGCCTCACCGGTGGTAGTCACAAAGATGCCCGTTGCCCCGTTGGCATATTCCAGGTAGGCGGTGACCTCATCCTCCACTTCGATGTTGTGGTACTTGCCGAAGGAGCAAAAGGCGCGCATGCGTACCGGCATGCCCACAATCCACTGGAAGAGGTCCAGGTTGTGTGGGCACTGGTTGGTCAACACACCGCCGCCCTCGCCTCGCCAGGTAGCGCGCCAACCGCCGGAGGCGTAGTAGGTCTCGCTGCGGAACCACTCGGTGACGATCCAGCTCGTTCGCCGGATCTCGCCCAGCTCGCCGTTCTGCACCATCTCTTTGATCTTTTTGTACAGGTCGCTGGTGCGCATCATGAACATGGCCGCAAAGACCTGGTCCTTGTTCGTGTGTGCGGCGATGAGGCGCTCGCAATCCGCCTTGTGGACCGAAATGGGCTTTTCGACCAGCACATGCAGCCCCTGCTCTAGAGCGTCGATGCCGATGGTCGTGTGGTCATAGTGCGGTGTGGCGATCAGCACGGCATCGACCAGGCCCGAGCGGATCATCTCCCGGCTGTCGGCAAAAGCCTTTACCTCTGGGAATGGCTCCAGCCTGGCCGGATCGACATCGCAGAGCGCCGTCAGCTCTGCGCGCTCGATCTCGCCCTCCAGCAGGTAACGCGCATGGAACGAGCCCATCACACCCACGCCGATGATGCCGATACGTACACGGTCCATGGTTTCACCCCTCTGTCTACAACGGCCAACGTTCCTCAGAGTAATACCGCTTCCGCCTGAACAAGCCTACCAATAGCAGCCCAGCCAGGAACCCGCTGATGTGCGCCCACCAGGCTATGCCGCCATAAGTATCTACAGCGCCCGCACCCTCCAGGCTGAACAAGCCATTGAAGAGCTGCGACACGAACCAGATGCCGATAAAGATCAGTGCGCGGACCTCGATGACTCGGGGCAAAAAAGCCCAGGGAGAAAGGGCAAGCACCCGTGCCTGGGGA
>DAOUGZ010000284.1:0-22557 GCA_034428955.1 Anaerolineae bacterium
GCTGACGAGCGCCCAGAGGGCCAGGGCAATGCCCAAGCCCACACTGACGGCCATCAGGATTACGAGCAGAAGGATCACCTGGATCAGCAGGCGCCAAACCGCACGCAGCCGTCGCTGCTCAGGGTTCCAGAGGGGATTCTTCAAGATTGTGCTCCCTTTCTCCAATGCGCGTCAACTTGCTATGCTATTATATCCCCTGAACTCTGAGCCGCCAACTATGCTCGGGTATGGGTTGTATCCCAGCATCGTCGCTGAGCAAAGAAGCACATGACCACCAAGTGTTCATGCGCAGTGGTGAGCGCCGCGCTCATGAACACTTGGTGGTGAATTCGTTCCCCACAGGCGCGGGTGTGCGCCGCCCCTCACGCCTCAGACCCATACCGCCTCAGCCGCACCCGCAGCTCCGCCACGCGCTCGCCGCGGCCGGTCGCCTCCAGCCGCTGGTACATCCTCTCGGGGGTGTAGTAGAGGAAGGGCCCGTCCGGGATCATCGCTTCCAGCGGGTCCGGGCCTGCGCTCTTTTCGAGCTGCGCCTGGCGCCAATCGGCCAGGTAGGCCGAGAGCCGGCCCACGACATCAGGCTGCTCACCGGCCAGGTTCACCTCTTGATGCGGGTCGGCCTGCATGTCGTGCAGCAGCACCGGCTCGTCGTAGGGGTAGAGGCCGGGGTGGAGGATGCGAATCATCAACCAATCGGGCGTGCGCACGGCGCGGGTAAAGGTATAGATGCCGTGGTCCCACACCAAGTAGGGCCGGCCACCGAAAGGCTCGCCGCGCAGGGCGGGGGCGAAGGATTGGCCGTCCCAACCGGCGGGGGTGGGCAGGCCGAGCAACTCGCAGAGGGTCGGCGCCAGGTCCAGGCCGTAGATGAGGGCGTCGGAACGCCCACGCGCTGCCAGGCCGGGCCAGCGCACGATCATGGGGATGTTGTGCACCGCCTCGTTGGCCATCCCATGGTCCATGTACTGCCCGTGCTCGCCAAAGGAATCGCCGTGGTCGGCGCTGACAATGATCGCCGTATCCTCCAGCACGCCCAGGCCGGCCAACGCATCGAGCACCTGGCCCACATGATAGTCGGCATAGGCGATGGAGGCATCGTAGCCGTCGATGAGCCGGCGGAAATCGTCCTCGCTGCGGATGGCATCGGGCATATAGCTGACGGGGCGCTCGTAGCCGCCGCCGGGGCCGTTCTCATAGCCGGTGTAGAGGTCGTTGGCCGCCCGCGGTCCGTAGAAGGTCTGGTGGCGATCAATGGCCGCCTGGTCGGGCCAGGGGGGCGGTGGCTCGTCGCGGAAGCGCTCCACCCACTTGGCAGGTGTGCGGTAGTGGCTGTGGATATCCCAATAGTGCAGGTGGATGAACCAGTTGTCTTCGGCGCCGTGCTGCCGGAGCCAGGGGAGGAAAGCGTCATTGACTTCATCGGCCCGCTCTTGCCCGCGCTTGCGGGTAAAGGTGTGCGCCTCCTCCCAGCCGGCGGAGAACCACCAGGCGTTGTGCCGGTCGGCAAAGCAACTGAAGGACACCGTCTTGAGCCCCTGCGCCCAGAGATGCTGCTGAAGCAAGGGCCGTTCGGGGTCCCGCCAGTGGCCGTGGGAGAGCGGGTTGAACCGCTCGCCCATGCCGTGGTGGGTAACGACGCCGTTGTTGAAGCCAAAGCGCCCGCTAAAGAGCGCTGCCCGCGAGGGCAGGCAGGGTGAATTGCTGCAATAGCAGCGGGTGAAGGACATGCCCTCGGCCGCAATACGGTCGAGGTTGGGGCTGGTGGGGCGGTGGTAGCCGTTGGCGCCCAGGTGGTCGGCGCGGCAGCAGTCCAGGTCGATATACAGGATGCGCATATCTTTGGCCCTCCTCTGACAAGTGCGTGACACTTCAAAGGTCTTGGAGGCTTTCAAAGTGTCAGGCACCAACGAGTTCTCTCCACCGAAACACTAATGTCCATTGCCCTCGGGTGAGGCGCCCAGAGTAGCTTCGATCAGGCGCACGGTCTCGGTGATCAGCGGTTCGTCCTCCGGGCGCAGGGCCTCGGCGATGAGGCGAGCCGTCAGGGCGTACAGCCGCAGCCCGGCGGAGACCTGCCCGCGTAGGGACAGGGGGCGCCGCCCCTCCTCTTCCACTCCAAAGGCGAGCTGGCGCAGGCGCACCCACTCCGAGCCCCGGCCCATGGCGGCGGCCACCTCATCGTAGAAGGCGTTGTCGCCGGATACCAGTACCCCCCGTTGCACCTGTACCACGCGGGTCAGCCCCCAGGTACAGCCGAATCGGGCGTGCAGCAGCCGACCCGTGTCGTCGCTGCGCAGGCCCTCCAGCCCCTTGTGTACCTCCTCGATCCAGCCCACCATCTGCTGGCTGGCCCAGGCGTTAGCTCGCTGCTGCATAGCGGCATCCCATAGAAAGGCGCGTGCGCGTATCTGCACCGCTCGGAAGGCGCCCTCGCGGTCCACGAGGGCGCGGCCGGCGCGCAGGCCCGCGATGACGTTCACCACCACCTCGGGCCGGGTGAACCACTCCTCCACCTGCGCCGGCCCCACATCGCTGACCACCACCAGCCGCCCATCGATCAGGTGGCTGGCGCCACCGGTTGCTGCCGGGGGATTGGCATGCAGGCGGACCAGGTCCACATCGCTGAAGGTGCCCTGGTCGCCGCGCGCATAGCTGCCCAGGAGAGCTATGGCGCTCGCGCCGGGCGCGTCAAAGCGCTGGGCGAGCGACTGAAGGTCGACGTCTGAGGTGGTCATGTTGCTGCCCTCCGTTTGGTGGCCCTACGCGGCAAGCCTCGTGTTACACGCCATGATCGTCCCGTCGACGCGCGAGGCTACGGAAGCCTCGCGCTACACAAAAGCCCTGCGGGCTCGTGCTACGCGCCATACTCGCTCCGTCGGCGCCCGAGGCTACGGAAGCCTCGGGCTACACAAACCAAGCCCTGCGGGCTCGTGCTACTGGAATGGTCTCGCACCATCTGATCATCGTTCGAGGGCCGCGATGGTGATGTTCGCACTGTGGTGCTCGCGCTGCCCTCGGACGTAGCGGACAATGTCGTCAAGCTTCTTGGCGTCGAACGACAGGACGCCGTACTCAGCTTGCCAGGCGAAGGCATAGTCGAGACCGCACTCGTGATTCACGAAATGGGAGCTGTTCCCTTTGATCTGCCCGATAAAGGCCGACAACGCGATCGCCGGCGGCACGGAGGCGGCCAGGTGATCTTCGATACCGCCCACGGCCTGCACCACCGTGCCCAGGCCTGTCGCCTCGGCGGCGATGACCCGGTACAGATTGGCTTCGAACCGCGGTTGGATCAGCGGCTCGCGCCCCTTCGTCGCCCAGACCATGTGGTAGAATAGCCTCCAGAAAGGCATAGAAGGCCCTCACAATCTGGGGCGAGCGCCCCACCTTCACGAGCCCCCGCAGAGGCTTTGTCTTCATAGCCCGAGGCTTCCGTAGCCTCGGGCAATACCTTCACGCACAAGCCCCGCAGGAGCTTTGTCTCCGTAGCCTCGGGCGGTGCTCGGGCACGATGTCCTACTGGTCATCGACCTCAACCCGATAGATGACCCCGCTGTAGCCCGGGCGAGTCAGCCACCACTCGTTCAGCGAGCGCGGATCCATAAAAGACCCTGTGTCAACGATGGCGAGCACCACCTCGCTACCCCGCGCTGTGCCGAAACTCTGGTTCTCCGATAGAACAGGCAAGTCATACGTGTATGGGCGATTCTTGGGCTCCACGTAGACGTAGCGGGGGCCATTGGGGTAGGCGTCCAAGGCGTTATACGCGGCCAGCAGGTTGGGGTCGGTGCATATCTTGTCTATGTGCAGGGTGTAGCCATTCCAGCCGAAATCTGGGTATGGGGCGTAGCCGTCTGCACGGGCGTACTTGAGAGTGACGCTGTCCTCATCGGCGAACAGCACCAGCACCTCTTGGTTATTGTGCTCATCCAGCTTGTAGCCCGACGCGGGCACATAAAGTGGCTCGCCCGGCGTGGTGTGCAGCCCGAGGGCGGTCACCGGCCAATTGGTGAGGGCCGGCCCACGCTCAGCGTGCTCCCAATCCCAATCATAGACCCGGTAATAGTTTTCGAATGCAGGTACACGGTAAGGGCGAAACAGAGTAGCGAACTGAGGCGGCGTCGTCTTGTCATCTGTTCCATAGTCGACCAACCCACGGTAAAAGCCGGGGTCGGTCCGCACGGTATAGCTGCGCAAGGCCAGATTCTTGTCTGGGTGGTTCCAAGCGGGCCGCACTCCGCCCAGTTCGACTTGATAGGCATCGCTGGCGCCATACCGGTTGCTCGAGCTTGGTGGGCAGACCGGCGTGGGCGCCGGCGCACGGGCGACGAGGGGTAGGTAGGTGTGGTAGGGTGGCACCGGCGGCTCGCCGCTGGCGCCGGTCACACAGAACAGGGCAGAAGCCGCCAATGACAGCATCGCGAGCAGGGTGTTTCGTGTCCGGTGCACCGCAGTCCCCTTGAGGCTGGGCATACCGGAGCGACTGCTGGTGCCCCGGCAGGCCCCCCCTTGGCATGGTGCACCGCATTATACATGGGAGGTGCGGAATAGGCAAAGGTTCTGCAATCCCGCCGCGACCGGCCCTCATTCTTGCGGCGGCGAATCGCTCTCCGACGGGGTGTCTTCTTCGCCGACGGGCTCCAGCGGCGGCTGTGCAGTACCGGCGCCGATCTGCAGGCTGGTCAGACCGCTGCTCACTTTGCTCAGGTACAGGCGCATGTCGTCGCGCGAGTTGGTGAGCATGGTAATGGCCCGCGAGAAGCGGCCCTCCATCTCGCCCTGCAGGGCGCGGATGCCGCCCTCGGCACTCTGCAGGTAGGCGTTGAGCTTTTGTAGGTCAATGTTGTGGGCCGTCTTGAGCACGGTCTGAAAGACCAGGAGCAGGTAGGGCACAAACATGCTATAGCTGATGAGCACGACGTTGCACTGCAGCGCGTCGGCCTGGATGGTGCTACAGAGGTCAAAGACGGCGTCGGGCACGGCAGCGATGCCAAAGCTAACAGTGACACTGGGATCGATGTAGCGGCGCACCTCGCGCGCCTTGGCCAGCACCGCCCGCTCGATCTGCGCCTTGAGCGCTTGCTGCTCGGCCGCGTCCTCGGCCGCCAGGAACTGCTCCAGCAGGGGGGTGGCGGCCCATTTGCTGTCGATGGGCAGAACCAGGTTGTTCGGCAGGCGCAGGCCGAACTCGACCGTCCGGTTACCCACCTGAAAGTTGCGCACCTGCCACTCGGGCGGCAACTGGGAAAAGACGACCTCCAGGATGTTCTCGCCGGCCCGCCCCTTGGTCTGGGTGCCGGCGATCACCGCCTCCAGACGCCGGATCGATTCCGCCGTCTGCTGCTCCAGGTCCTGCCGAGCACGAGCGTGCGCCTGCAGCGCCGAGAGGCTGCTTTGCGCCTGCGACAGCCCGTTGCGAATGGCCGAGGTGGTCTCGAGCTGATCCCGCTCGATGGCCGACACCCGCTCCGAGAGACCACGCAAGTCCGCCTGCAGACTGCCGATGGCCTGGGTCAGGCTCTGCAGCGGGGCCATGAGGCCGGTAGCGTCGGGCGGCTTGCGCAGGAGCAGATAGAGCAGCGCCAGCACCCCGGCCAGCAGCAGGCCGAGCAGGACGATCAAAATGCCGAGCAGCAAGGGATCCATCAGCACGCATTCTCCGGAGGCCGTCAGGTCAGGAGCGGGACGAGGAGAATGACCTCCAGCGCCTCGTACACCGCCGCGACCAGCAGCAAGAGGGTCACCAGCAGATACAGCCGCAGGCCACGCTTCAGGCCCTCCACGTAACCGCGCCCGTGCCCCTCGACGCCGGCGCTCTTGGGCCACAGGAAGGCCCGGCCGTGGACGTAGGCGGCGAGCATGGCCACGATGTAGGCCTGCCCCTCCAGGAGGAGGGTCAGCGAGTGCGGGATCATCGCCAGCCGCAGGCCCGGATGGCTGGGCGAGAGCATCAGCCCCCAGAGCACCGCCCGGTAGACGCCCATCAGAATGCCGCTAAAGGGGATGATGAGCGAAGGCAGGCCGATCACCAGAACGGTGCCCAAGACGAGGTTGACGACAAAGGTGAGAGCCATGGCCGCCAGGATTTGCCCTCCGCCGTAAGCGCCGCCCACCGCCGACAGCGGGCCTTCGGTGAACGCGCTGCCCACTTGCTCCACCAGCGCCTGCTGCACGGCAGGATTGGCGGACACATAGGCCATCCCCAGAGCCACGAGGCCATAGTAGATGATATTGAGCGTGATGTAGGCGCGGCGATACGTCAGCGCCATCGACCAGGCGCGTCGCACAAGAGCCATAGCGTCCACTCCTTTTGTCTGGCCGCGTTCGCGGTCGGTCCGATTCTCCTCTCCACGCTGCCAGTAGTGCAGCGCAGAGATTCTGATGGGTGCGACTCGCCCCATGCGGCGCCATGCTACCCATCAGAACTTGTGCGGCGCAGCACTAGGGGGTGAAGAACCGGTAATAGGGACAGCCCGAAAGCTCTGCCCACAGGGCCTGGCCGTCCACCAGTGGGCCAAAGCACAGGCGCTCGGGAGAGGGCGATTCGCCCACCTGGAACAGACCGTCGCCCAGCGGCGTGAGGGGCTCTTCATCACCCTCGGGGTAGATGAGAAGCAACTTTCCCTTGCGCAGGGCGATGCGCCAGTTGCTGGCCCAGGGGTTATGGGCGCGATAGTGCCCGGGGTAGGCCGCCCACTCGGCGGGGCAGGCAAACTCGCGCGGGCCCTGGTAGCGCTCGTGGATGTACCAGCGCGGCCCGTGGAAGGCCTCCACCACCGGCGCATCGTCGCCCTCACCGGCACGTCCAAAGCGCAGCAGGAAGCGATCCAGGTCGGGGTGGTTGGCGTAAAAGGCATCCTCCCCCCGCGCCTCCAGGAGGATGCGCCGCCCCCCATACACCAGGAGCAGTCGCTCACCCTCGGCAACCAAGGTCAGATCCTTGCCCTCGCCTATATAGCGCCCGGCATAGTCGGCCGCATTCGCCACCTGCGCCGGATCCTGCGCCGCCGGGGGCAGGGCCGGGGGCAAGGGCTGGCCCAGCGCCGCGGCACGGAACCACTTGAGGATGGCGTGGGAGAGCCCGGCGGGGTAGGGCTGGGTGACGAGCAGCGCCTCGCCCAGGCCGTTGTCCAGGTCCATCCAGATATAGGCCTCATAGCCCGGCGTGTCGCCGCCGTGGCCGAGGTGCGCAGCGCCGTCGCGCTCAAAGGTGTAGAGGCCATAGCCATAGTTCTCTTTGGGCATATGCGGCTGGGTCAGCAGGCGAAAGCCGTTCTCCGAAAGGAGCGGCCCATTGGGGCCCCGCCCCCGGTTGAGAAGCATGCGCACAAAGCGGGCCATATCCGCCGCCGTCGAGACGATGCAGCCGTCGCCGGAGTCGGTCTCGACCCACTCGGCGGGCACGAGGGGGTGGCTGGGGTGGGGCGGGCGGTCGTCGTAGAGGCGCCGATAGCCGCGCGCCAGGCTCGGGCGCCTGGCGTGGGTGGTGGCAGCCACCGTCGCCGCCATACCCAGCGGCGCCAGGATGCCCTCGCGAATGACCTCGGCATAGGGCCGGCCGGTGACGGCCTGCAGCACCAGCCCGAGCACCTTGTAGCCCGCATCGGAATAGTAAAAGCGCTCGCCGGGTGGAAAGGCCGCTTCGGTCTCGCGCAGCGCCCAGACGGCCGCGCGCGGGTCCGGCGAGAGGTCGCTGCCCTCGATGATCCCCGCCGAATGGATCAGCAGGTGGTGGAGGGTGATCGGCGCGTAGGCGGAGCGCACGGCGAACCAGGGCAAATAGTCGGTGACCGGCGCGTGAAGGTCCACCAGGCCCGCTTCGTGGGCCTGCACCAGGGTTACGGCGGTGAAGGCCTTGCCCACCGAGCCGATCTGAAAGAGGGTATCCGAAGTGACCGGGGTCTCGGCTGCCAGGTCGCTATAGCCGCGGTTGGCCGCCCAGACGGTGCGCTTGCGGTCAGTGAGTGCTACGGCCAGGCCGGGGGTGTGCGCCTCGCGCATGCGCTGGCGGATGTAGCCGTCCAGGCGGGCGAGGGAATCGTGTAGGTAGGGCACTGAAGGGAACTCCTTACGGTAGGCAACCTGCCAGGGGCAGGCGATTCGCACCAGGTGGGGAGCACGTCGCTCACGGCACCCCCATTTCATTATAGCGGAGGGCGCCCGGCACCGCAACCTTGCAAAAGCCCCAGGACTCTCCCCGGCTTGCGGGCAACTTGTTCAACCAGGATGCGCCCCATTGGAACCTACCTTGGAGCTTTCGCGAGGTTCGCTGCGCCCAGACTCACTTCCGCCCAAGGGTAAAGTAGGCGATAGGCCCGGCAAAGTTGATGAACGACAGCGCCATCCACAGACCCTTAGGACCCCGGATGGCGTACCCCGGGCGGCGCCGGATATCGATGAGCGCCGCCGCCAAGAGCGCCACCTGCACCGCGCCCAGCACCATCGTCAGAATGCGCTGCCGGAGCGGCAACTCGCTCCAGCTCTTGCGTTGCCTCATGGCTTCCTCCTTGTCACTGAAGCGTGGCCGCGCAACAGACGCAGCCCCAGCTCAGTGTAGGCAACAGGCGCCCAGACGACAAACCGGAAAGCGCACGGTGCGCACGGTAACTCGCTTGACAGCATTTTGCATGTGGGCGTATAATGAAGGCCTGATAGGTCCGCGAGACCCGTCAGGTCCAGATTGAACTGCGTTGAAGAGGACGAGTACCCCAGGTACGGCGCCAGAGAGGCGGGGTCACCGGCTGCAAGCCCTGCTCGTTTCGGCCCGGGCGAAAACCACCTCGGAGCAGGCGTGCGGAGAGGACTACTGCATAAGGACGACAATGCTTACGCAGTTACGTCCCAGTATGTGCGCCCGGCTGGCGGCCGTTACCCGCCGTTGAGGGCCGGCTGATTGCCGGTCGAAATTGGGTGGAACCGCGTGAGGAACCTCTCGCCCCATGAGTGTGGGCGGGGGGTTTTTTGTTTTCAAGAGGAGGCAACCATGCCTGAGCACAACGAGCAGGAACTCGAGGTCATCCGCCACTCGGCAGCGCACGTGATGGCCGAGGCGATCCTCGAGATGTTCCCCGATGCCAAGATCGCCATCGGCCCGGCCATCGAAGACGGCTTTTACTACGACTTTGACCTGCCGCGGCCCCTTTCGCTGGACGACCTGGCCGAGGTCGAAAAACGCATGCGCGCTATCATCCGCAAGCGCGCGCCCTTTGCCTGCGAGTCGGTAAGCCGCCAAGAGGCCGAGGAGCGCTTTGCCGGCCAGCCCTACAAGCTGGAGTTGATCCGTGAGCTGCCGGAAGGGGAGCCGATCACTCTCTACAGCCAGGATGGGTTCACCGACCTCTGCCGTGGGCCGCATGTGGCCAGCACGGGCGAGATCAACCCGGAGGGCGTCAAGCTTCTCTCCATCGCCGGCGCGTACTGGCGCGGTGACGAAAAGCGCCCCATGCTGACGCGCATCTATGGCACGGCCTGGCGCAGCAAGCAAGAGCTGGGTGCCTATATGAAGCGGCTGGAAGAGATCGAGGCGCGCGACCACCGGCGCCTGGGCCGCCAGCTCGACCTCTTTAGCGTCCATGAGGAGGCCGGCGCCGGGCTCATCTACTGGCACCCCAACGGCGGCCGCATCCGCACGCTGGTGGAGGATTTCTGGCGGCAGGAGCACTATGCCAACGGCTATGACCTGCTCTACACGCCGCACATCGGCAAGGCGTGGCTGTGGGAGACGTCCGGCCACCTGGATTTCTACGGCGAGAACATGTACTCGCCGATGGCCATCGACAACATCGACTACTATCTCAAGCCCATGAACTGCCCGTTCCACATCATGATCTACAAAACGCAGACGCGCTCCTACCGCGACCTGCCCCTGCGCTGGGCGGAACTGGGCACCGTCTACCGCTACGAACGCTCGGGCGTTCTGCACGGATTGCTGCGGGTGCGTGGCTTTACGCAGGACGACGCCCACATCATCTGCACGCCGGAGCAGATCGAGACGGAAATCCTGCGCGTGCTGCGCTTCTCACTGCACCTCTGGCGCGCCTTCGGCTTTGAGGACATCAAGGCCTACCTGGCCACTCAGCCAGAGGGAAAATCGGTCGGCGAGCCGGCGCGTTGGGAGCAGGCGACGGAGTCGCTACGCAAGGCGCTGGAGGAGGAGCGCCTGCCCTACGAGATCGACGAAGGGGGCGGCGCTTTCTACGGGCCCAAGATTGACCTCAAGATCCGCGATGCCCTGGGCCGCGAGTGGCAGATGACGACGATCCAGTTCGACTTTAACGAGTCGGAACGCTTTGACATGACCTATATCGCCGAAGACGGCGTGCCGCGGCGGCCCTATATGGTGCATCGCGCCCTATTGGGGTCTCTGGAGCGCTTCTTCGGCGTGCTCATCGAGCACTATGGTGGGGCCTTCCCGGTGTGGCTGCACCCCGTGCAGGCGCAGGTCATCCCCATCGCCGACCGGCACGTCGCCTACGCCGAACAGATCAGCCTGGAGCTGCGCCAGGCCGGCCTGCGCACCAAGGTGGATGCCTCGTCGGAGCGCATGGGCGCCAAGATCCGCAACGCCCAACTGCAAAAGGTGCCCTACATGCTCGTCGTGGGCGACCGTGAGGCCGAGGCGCACCAGGTCTCCGTCCGCCTGCGCACGGGCGAGAACCTGGGCTCCATGGACGTAGACGGCTTTATCGCCCGCGCGCAGCAGGTCGTGGCGGACAAGCGGGGGCTGTAAGTGATACGCGAGGGGGTGTAGTGCGTAAGGCGTGATGCGTAAGGGAGCACTCTCCCTCACGTATCACGCCCCCTCACGCCCCAATCATCAACCACGGGAATAAGGAGAGTGCATCCTCTCGCCTCACGTAGCACCTTCACATATCACGTTTCCCCTCACGTATCACGTCCCTTACAGCGACAGCAAGTACTGGATCAAGTCGTCGATCTCCGGGTCCACCAACCCGAGGTTGAAGAGGTTCTGGTAGTGGATGATCACGTCGCGCAGGGTGGGGAAGCGCCCATCGTGGAAGAAACCGCCCTTCTGGTGCGCCCACAGGCCCTTCAGCGGCGCCGTGCGGTAGCGATTATCCGGCGAGCGGAAGGCCTGGAAGCCGTCGATGCCGATCTCGGCGGGCGTGTGCATGGGCCAACCGGGCTCTGAGAAGAGCGGCGGCACATGGCAACGGCTGCAGCCGGCCTTGCCGTTGAACAGCGCCTGCCCACGGGCGGCCGCGACGGGGTCAAAGCTCCCCGGCGGCGGCGTGGGGGCCGGCAGCGACAACTGGTAGAGGTGCAGCGGCGCCAGCTTGGAGGTGACCAGGTCAGGCTGATTCCGCACGTCAAACTCGTTCGCCCGCACCGCCACGGGGTACTTGTCCGGATCGTTCAGGCGCGGGTCGAAAAAGGTCCCGCTGCCGCGCATCTCGAGGTTGGCCACAAGCGCATTCCAATAGGGGATAGAACCCCAGCCGGTCCAGGTGTGCAAGTTCCAGCCCTGCAGGCCATACGCCGGCGGGATCAGAACGGCAGCGGTCTGGCCGTCGGGGCGAAAGCCCTGGCCATCCAGGGGCAAAACGGCGTCGAACTTGCCGGGGCCCCAGGCCGTGACGACCTGCCTTACCGTCTCTACATCCACGCCGAGCAAGTCGGCAAAGGGCTGCAGGTTGGGCGCCAGAGAGACAATCGTGCCGACATCCAGGTCGCGGTTGGCCCAGCCGTCCAGGCGACGCCCGATGCCCGGCGCGAAGGAGTCGTCAACGGTCGAGTGGCAGAGCGCACAGGTAATGCCGACCGACTCAATCCGGCCCTCCGCCCCGAAAAAGCCCTTGACCCCCACCACCGCATCGAGTTGGAGCAGAGCCAGGGTCGTGGCCGGGTCGTCGAGGTCGACCTGGCCCTGCCGGATTTGCTCCACAAGCGCAGCAGGCAGAGCCTCCGCATCTACCTTGAGGCCCACCGCCAGCGCCGTATTCGGGCTGACGCCCGGCCCCACGCCCCCCTGAGCCTCGCCGGCAATCGCCCTGTGCAGCTCCAGGGCACCGCCCCAGAATGCCTCATCGCCAAACGTGTCGAAGCGAAAGATCTGCTTGCCCTCCTCGACCGCCGGCGACGGAAGTCCCTGGGGCGCCGGTGCCGGCGGCGGCGCAACACCCCCTGCAAGCGTAGTTGAGCTATACAGTGCGCCCAGCACAAGCAGCGCCATCGCCAGGACCATACCTGTAGCAAGGACTGCTGCATTGGGGAGGTTTTTGCGTTGCGGTAACACGTCCGCTCCTCCTATTAGTGCACCGCAGAGATTCTGATGGGTGAAACTCGCCCCATGCGGCGCCATGTTACTCATCAGAACTTGTGCGGCGCAGCACTATTCGGTTGTGTTGGCAGTCTACAAGATCCTCATGCCGCTTCTCTTCTCCCTCTTCCCCAGCAGAATCCGTGCCAGGGAGCTTTTGGGCGCTGCCGGAATTGAAGGGGGATTTGGAGAACCCTTTTCGTTGGCGCCATGCCGGGGAGTCCCGCGCGAGCGTAAGGCGGCCAGACCGCAATAGAGAGCATGTTGAGCGAGCTCGGGATACGTTCCAACAGACGCCAAGTCCCAGGTTCGTGCACGGGCGTTGGGCCGTCCTCAGCTCGCTCGTTTGGCGGCAGGCGCAGGCTGGCGTCTACAGCCGCTCGCGGAGGACTCCCCTGTTGCCAGGCGAGGGAGCCCCGCGCGAGCGTAAGGCGGCCAGGCCGCAACAGACGGCATGTTGAGCGAGCTCGGGACGTGCTCCAACAGACGCCGGCTCGCGGTTCGTGCACGGGCAGCCGCTCGCGAAGGACTCTCTTCATGGGGGGAACTCAGGGGGAGATGGGGAGCGTAAAGCTAAACGTGGACCCGACGCCCATCCGGCTCTCTACCCAGATGCGGCCGCCGTGCGCTTCGACGATGCCTTTGGAGATAAAGAGTCCCAGCCCCAGGCCCCCCTTCTCGCGCCGCTCTTTGGCCGCGCCGCGCATGTAGGGCGTAAAGAGCTGTGACTGCTTCTCCGGCCGGATGCCCGGCCCGTGGTCGGTGACCGAAACCAGCACCTGCCCATCCTGCCGGCGGATGCGCACCTCCACGGGGCCGCCGGGCGCATACTTGATGGCGTTAGAGACCAGGTTGGTCAGCACCTGGCGCAAGGCCGATCCATCCCACGAGCCGATAATCTCGGCCGGCTGCGCCTCGAGGGTAATCTGGTGGGCGGTGGTCGTCACTTGCATGTCGGCGACTACCTCCTGCGCCAGGGCCGCGATGTCTGTAGGCTGGCGGTTGATCTGCAGACGGCCCAGCCGGATGCGGCTCACGTCCAACAGTCGCCCAATGAGGTCGTTCAGGCGGTCCACCTGCGAATCGATGGTGTGCAGGCTGCGAATATCCTCCGGGCGCCAGCCGGCTCGCTCGGCGCGCCGCAGGAGCATCTCGGTGTGGCCGCGCAGGCTGGTGAGCGGGGTGCGCAACTCGTGGGCGGCCACGGAGAAGAACTGGTCCTTGGCGCGGTCCAGCTCTTTGAGGCCGGTCACGTCGACCAACACGGCCGCCGCCTCGCGCACCTCCCCATCGGGGCCCAACACCGGCACCGCGCTCTTGAGCACATCATAGCGCCGGCCGTCCGGCAAGCGGATGTTGATCTCCAAGCCAACGACCACCTCACCGCGCAGCGCCCGCTCAAGCGGCGCCTCTTCCTCAGAGAACCACCGGCCATCAGGCCACCGCATATCGTACGCGCGATGTAGCTCCGGCAGCGACATGCCGGCGATTTCTCGCCCGGCATAGCGGCGGGCGACAATGTTCGATAGGGTCACGTGCCTGGTCGTATCAACGACAATCACCGTATCGGGCAGTTGGTCGATGATCGTGCGCAGTTCGCCCTGGGCCGCCTGAACCGCTGCGAGCAGGCGGTCGCGCTCGGTCAGGGCCTGCCTCTGCGCCGTGATATCGGTCACCACCAGGGCCGCCCCCGTGATGCGGCCCTGCGCGTCGCGCCGCGGAACGGCGTTCGAAAGCGTATCTATGGCCCTCCCGCCGGCGCGTACCCGTAGCTCCATGCCCACGACCACCTCGCCGCGTAGCGCCCGCTGCAGGGGCATCTCGTTCTCCGCCACGAGTTGGCCGTCGGGCGCCTCGAACGGGGTCCCCCGCACGAGCTCGTTGACTGTGCGGCCGACGAGGCCCGGGCCCATGTATTCGTGAGCGACCTGGTTGGCCAGTGTGATACACAGCTCCGTATCGGCGACGAGCACACCGGTCGGCAGGCTCTCCAGAAGGGTCTGCAAGTCCGCTCGCGCCCGCTCTACCTCGGCCAGCAGGCGGTCGCGCTCGGCCTGGGCCGCTTTCCGCTCGGTGATATCGGCCGCCGCCATGACCACGCCATCGATCCGCCCGTTGGGACCACGCAGGGGGGCCACGCTCTCCAGCAACTCTATTCGTCGCCCACCCGGTATGTGCACCTGCACCTCCAGGTTTTGCACGCTCTCGCCCCGCAGCGCACGTTCAAAAGGCAATTCCCCCTGGGGAAGGCGCTCGTCGGAGATGTAGAACTCGTAATCGGGCTTTATCTCATCGAGATGCATGCCGGTCAGATCGCGATTGATACAGCGGCGTATGGCCTCGTTGCTGAGTATCACTCGCATCTCGCGGTCTACGACGAGCACCATGCCCGGGAGCTGGTCGACCACCGTCTGCAACCTCTGCTGGGTCGCCTCTACCTCCGCCAGCAACTGCTCCCGCTCTTTCTGCATGGCCCTAGCGATGGTAATGTCGGTGGCCGTAACCACCGCCCCATCAACGCAGCGCGACTCGTCGAGGAGCGGTATGGCATTCTCGAGCAGGATGATGCGCAGGCCGCTCGATACAGGCACGTCCACCTCGACGCTGCTGACCGTCTCGCCCTGCAGCGCGCGCTCCAGGGGTGTCTCACCGGGAGGGAATGGTTTCCCATTGGGCTCTTGCAGCGGGTAGGCACGCATAAGGTCTGCCAGGCGCGCTCCGACCGGGTTCTGGCCCAGCCAATTGCGAAAGGTGGCATTGCAGAGGGTGACCGTGCCCTCGGCGTCTACGGCCATCACCCCATCGGGCATCCGGTCCAGGATGGTCTGCAGCTCGCGGCGTGCTCCCTGCACTTCTGCCAGCAGGCGGTCGCGCTCCGCCTCCGCCTCCTTCAATGGGGTAGTATTGGCCCCGCTGACGACGGCGCCCGTAATGCTCCCCGTCGCATCGCGCACGGGGGCAGCCGAGACCCGTGCCCAATGCTCGCCGTCGCTGCCGGGCAACCGGAAGACCAATTCCTCCCCAATGACCGTCTCCCCCCGGAGCGCGCGCAGGACCGGGCGATCCTCCCGCGGCAGCGGGGTCCCGTCGGGCCGGCGGATGGCCAGGGCCTCGGCATGCTCGCTGAGCCAGCGGGTGATGTCGGGTACGGATGGCAGGCCCAGGTGGCCGGCCGTGGCTCGGTTGGCATAGACCACAGAACCCCCATCATCGCAGACCACGATCCCGTCCGAGATGGCCGCCAGCGCCGCCTGCCATGGGGTCGCCTGTGCGTCCTGCCCGCTGGCCGGTATGGCCAGCACAAGCACGGCCTCCGCCTCCTCAAAAGCAGGCAGTGGGCGGTATTCGACATGCCAACAGGTGGCCGGCTCAGAGCTGTGGGCGGGGAGGGTAACGCCAGGAACCGAGACGGCGCGGTGCGTGCGGCGGACCTCAGCGAGTGATTCTTCGCTGAGCAGAGGGTTGGGGGTGGGCAAGAGTTCGCGCAGGGCACGGCCGGTCGTGTCACCGGGCAGGCCAAGGATGCCTCGGAAGCAGGGGTTAGCGAGCTGCAGGCGGTTCCCGCGCCCGCTGAACACAGCGATGCCGATAGGTGCGGCCTCCAACACGGCGCCGATTAGCGATTCCCGCCCGTCAACCACGCCCGTACCGCTCATGCTCAAGGCCAGGCCCCCTCTGCCCTGATGCCCCACCGGGCGGAAGCCCAGGGCGCAATCGATGTGCCAAGTATAGGGCAGAGGCGTTGGCTGTCAATCCCACTCTGCTAACCGGACAGAACGCTGTGCTGGGGCCTGGCACGATTTCTGCTGCCCAGACCTGGCAGGTTTCTGAAACCTGCCAGGTCTGCATTTGCGGAGGAAGGAAATGGCACGTACCGTTGCGCAAGCGCTCGTTGATCAAATGGCCGACTGGGGCATACGCTATGCCTTCGGCGTGATGGGCGAGAGCATCCTCGGGCTGGTTGATGCCATCCGCCGTCAGGAGCGGGTGCGCTTTATCTCCACCCAACACGAGCAGGCAGCCGCTTTTGCCGCTTCGGCCTACGCCAAGCTAACGGGCCGGCCCGCCGCCTGCCTGAGCATCGGCGGCCCGGGCGCCACCAGCATGATGACCGGCATCCACGACGCTCACAGCGATCGGGTGCCCATGCTAGCCATCACCGGTGATGTGCGCCGCACCTGGCGGCACGAGGGCGCGCAGGAGGAAATCGACTCCCACTCGCTCTTTGAGGCGGCCACGGTCTTTAACGCCGACGTGCAGACGGCGCCGCAAGCACCGCTACTCATAGCCGGCGCCATTCAGGCCGCCGTAAGCCGCCGCGGCGTGGCCCATCTCTCGATCCCGGCGGACGTCCAGGCCGCTCAGGCGGAGATGGAAACCATCCGGCCCGAGGGACACATGACTTGGTCCGCGTCGGCCGCATCCGATGAGGATATCCGCTGGGCAGCGCGCATCCTGAACGGCGCCGGCCGGCCATTGATCCTGGCTGGCTCGGGGGCATTGCTGGCCGGGGACCTCGTGCTCGAGGCGGCCCGGCGATTGAACGCGCCCATTCTCACCTCTTGCCGCAGCAAGGGGCTAGTCCCCGGCAGCGAGCCGCTGAGCATGGGCATTCCCGGCATCTCCGGCACCCCCCTGGCCGACAGCCTGATGCGCGAGGCCGATGTCATATTGGTTATCGGCTCGTCGCTCTCTCAGGCTACCACGGGGAACTGGCAACTGATCCGGCCCGAGCAGCAACTGGTCCAGATCGACATCGATCGGGCCAACATCGGCCGCCTCTATGCCGTCGAGGCCGGGCTCTGGGGCGACGCGCGCGAAACCCTACACCGGCTGCTACCACTCCTGCCGGAGGGCCAAGCGCACACAGAGTGGGGCGACCTCGCGAGCCGCAAGCAACAGTTCCAGAGCCGGGTCAATGCCAAAGCCACAGCCGCCTCGGCGCCCATCAAGCCCCAGTTCCTCGTCCGGGCGCTGCAAGAGGCGCTGCCGGCCGATGCGGTCATCGCGCTCGACTCCGGCAGCAACGCCTTCTTCATGTGCCAGCAATACCAGCCCAAGGGCGAGGCGTTCGTCAGCTCCTACCACCTGGGGAGCACCGGCTTTGCCCTGCCGGCGGCCCTGGGCGCAGCGCTTGCCTTCCCGGACCGCTCGGTGGTGGCGGTGGTGGGCGACGGCGGCCTGAGCTTTAGCCTGGGCGAGCTGATCACCGCCGTGCAGCACAACCTGCCCGTGGCTGTCGTCTGCTTTAACAATGCGCGGTTGGGGATGATCGATTCCGAGCAGGAGCAAGCGGGCATGAAGCCCTTCTTTACCGAGCGCCCGGCCATCGACTTTGGCGCCGTTGCCCAGGCCTGTGGCGCCCGCGGGGTGCACGTCTCAGAGCCAGGCGCGCTGCGGCCCGCCCTGTTCCAGGCTATCGAGGAACACCGCCCCTTCGTCGTCGACGTGGCCGTGGACCCGATGGAGCGGGAGAGCACGGCGCTCATACCCGCCGCCGCCCGAGTGCCAGCTTGACGGAGAAGGCGGACCCTCCCGCAGGTCAGGCGACTGGCCGCCTCCGCGTCGCATGCCGTGGATGAGCCATGTCGCCCGTTGCGCCGAGCCCTGGAACCCGCGGGAGGGTAGCCAACTCTTGTAGCTTTAGGCAACCCCCCGCGCCTGGCGCTGCCGTGCACGCACGTCCGGCAGCAGCTTGGCCGCCTCGGCCACGACGCTGGGCAGGAACATCAAGGGCAGCATGATGGCCCAGTCTCCCAGGGCCAGCGAGTGCGTGTCAAAGACCGGGTCCAGGAAGGGCACATAGATGATGGCCAGGATGATGGCCAGCGAGCCGAGCACCGCCCATTGCAGAGTCCGGTTGCTGAACAGCCCCAGGCCAAAGACCGTGTGCCGCTCCGAACGGGCCGTGTACGCCCGCAGCAACTCGGAGACGGAGAGCGTAACAAAGGCCATGGTCTGCGCGGCCGGGAGCTGGCCCGGGTAGCGGAGCATCCCCAGGCGGAAGGCGCCCAGTGTGGCCACGGTCATCGCGATGCTCTGCAGGGCGATACCACGGGTCATGGTGCGATCGATAATCGGCTCGTCGGGCGAGCGCGGCGGCCGGTTCATGATGCCCGGCTCGGCTTTCTCCAGGCCCAGGGCAAGGGCGGGCGCACCATCGGTGATCAAGTTCAGCACCAAGAGCTGGATGGCCGTCAGCGGCAGCGGCCAGTTCAGGATCGTCGCCAGGAAGACAACCAGAATCTCCCCCACGTTGCAGGAGAGCAGGTAGTAGACGAACTTGCGGATATTGGCATAGATCGTCCGCCCCTCCTCCACCGCCGACACGATGCTGGCATAGTTGTCATCGGTCAGAATCATGGCCGCGGTTTCCTTGGCCACGTCGGTGCCGGTGATGCCCATAGCGATGCCGATATCCGCCCGCTTGAGGGCCGGCGCATCGTTTACCCCATCTCCGGTCATGGCGACGACCTCGCCGCGCGCTTTTAACGCATCCACAATGCGCAGCTTGTGCTCCGGCGAGGTACGAGCGTAGACGGTCGTCTCGGGCACGACGGCGCGCAGCTCCTCATCGCTCATGGCGTTCACGTCCGCACCCGTGAGCACCTTGCCGCCATCCAGGAGGCCGATCTCGCGCGCCACGGCCACCGCCGTCTGCGAATAGTCGCCGGTGATCATCACCGTGCGGATGCCGGCCTGCTTGGCCTGCGCCACCGCCGGCGTTACCTCGGTGCGCGCCGGGTCGATCATACCCTGCAGGCCGACAAAGACCAGCCCATCCTCCAGCGACTCGTCCACCTCCTCGGGCACCCGGGCGAGTTCACGGTAGGCCAGGCCCAGAACGCGCAGAGCCGAGCTGGCCATGCCCCGGTTGACCTCCAGGATGCGCTCCCGGTCGGCGGGGGTCAGCTCGCGCACCTCGCCATTCTCCAGGAGCCGGTTCGAGCATTCGAGCACGCCCTCCGGCGCACCCTTGACACAAGCAATCGCCGAGCGGTCGCTCAGGGTGTGGATGGTCGTCATGCGCTTGCGCTCTGCGGTGAAAGGCACCTCGGCCGCGCGCGGGCAGCCGGCAGGGAGCGATTCCAGATCGATGCCGGCCTTGGCGGCGACGGTGAGCAGCGCTCCCTCCGTCGGATCGCCCACCATGCGGTAGGTAATGCGGCCGTTCTGCTCGCCGCTCTTTACCAGGTGCGCATCGTTGCAGCAGGCGCCGATGTACAAGAGCTTGCGCACATCGGGCTCCGCCGTGGGGTCGATGTCCCCCGTCGCTGCGCCGGTGAACGTGCCCTCCGGCTCGTAGCCCTGGCCCGTCACCTCAATCATCCGACCGCTCACATAGAGCCGGGTGACCATCATAGCGTTCTGGGTCAGCGTGCCCGTCTTGTCGGAGCAGATAACCGTCGCGCTGCCCAGAGTCTCAACAGCCGGCAGCCGGCGCATGAGGGCGTGCCGGCGGACCATGCGCTGCATGCCCAGCGCCAGGCAGATGGTCACCACGGCGGCCAGGCCCTCCGGCACGGCGGCAATAGCCAGGCTTACGGCCGTGATCAGCATCTCCAGCACATCCCGGCCGCGCAGCCAACCTGTGGCGAATACCAAGGCGCAAACGGCCAGAGCCAGCCAGCCCAGCTTGTGACCCAGGTCGTCGAGCCGCCGCTGCAACGGCGTGGGCTCTGAGCTGTACGACTGGAGCATGGTCGCGATGAGGCCCATTTGGGTGTGCATGCCGGTGGCCACCACAACACCCTTGCCGCGGCCGTAAGCGACCGTGGTGCCCATGAAGGCCATGTTGATGCGATCCCCGAGGGGCACATCGCCACCCTGCAAGCTCACAGCGCGTTTGGCTACCGGGTGCGATTCGCCGGTGAGCGAGGCCTCTTCGATGCGCAGGTTATAGCTCTCCGTCAGGCGAATATCGGCCGGCACACGGTTGCCCGTCTGCAAAAAGACCACATCCCCGGGCACCAACTGATCCGCCGGCAGCGAAATGGGCTGCCCATCGCGCATCGCCTCCGCTTGCGGCGCGGCCAGTTGGCGCAGAGCGCGCAGCGCCCCCTCGGCCCGGTTCTCCTGCACGACACCTATGATCGCATTCAGCAGCACGATAGCCATGATCGCCGCCGCTTCCAGCGTATCACCTAGGATCAGCGACAGGGCGCTCGCAGCGATGAGGATCACGACCAAAAAGTTGCTGAACTGCCGCCACAGGAGCAGCCAGAAAGAAGGCGGCGGTGCCTCGCGCAGCGCATTGGGGCCATACTCCGACAGGCGCTTGGCCGCCAAGGCACTGGATAGTCCCTGTTCCGCATGGGTGGAGAGTTCGTCGATGACCTCTCCGGTCTCCATCTGGTGCCATAGGCGCTGGGGCTCCCCAGCCTGAGCCCGGCCGGCAACCTGAGTGTCCGTCATACCATCCTCCTGAGAGCAAACGCGTGACACAAAAAGACCTCCGCCAGCAACGCAAACGCGGGCAGGCGAAGGTCTCGTTCACTGCAATCCCTGAGCAGTTGGCGGCGCCGGGCCATAGCGCTGCATTACGCAGGCCCCCGCATATCGCGACACCGCCTGCGGCGGGCCTTGCCTACCAGGGCATCTGCAACGCTTATGGGCCGTGCTGACGGCGCCCCCACCCTACGGGAACTACTCCCCTTCATACGAAACGGGACAAATACGGCATTCTACACAGCGCACCATATTAATGGCATTATGCCATGCAGTCTCGCTTGCTGTCAAATGGGGCGGATCGACATCTACCAGGTGCAGTAGCCGCCATCGACGATCATATCGTGGCCAGTCATAAAGTCCGAAGCCTCACAAGCGAGGTAGACGACGGCTCCCTGCAGATCCGTCACCTCGCCCATGCGGCCCATGGGCGTCCGCTTTAACCACTCGGGCGCCATGCTCTTGCCTTCGGGCGACGCCAAAAGCTTTTCTACCAGTTCGGTTCGCGTGTAGCCCGGGCTGATCGAGTTCACGCGCACGCCGCGAGGCGCCCATTCGGCGGCCAGGCTGCGCGTCATGTGCAAGACGCCGGCCTTGGAGGTGTTGTAGGCGACCTGCTGCTGTGGGGTGTTCACGATGTGCGCCGACATGGAGGCAGTGTTGATGATCTTGCCGTAACCGGCCTCGAGCATCACCCGGCCCTCGGCCTGAGCGCAGAGAAAGACAGCGTGCAGATTGAGATTCAGCACGCGGTTCCACTCCTCCACAGGCATGCTCTCCGCCGCGTACCACATGCCAACGCCGGCGTTGTTCACCGCGATTGTCAGCCGTCCCCAGCGCGCCAGCACGGCATCGACCATAGCCTGCACCTGTTCGGGCTGGGTCACATCCGCCGTAACGGCCAGGGCATCAATCCCCTTGGCCTGCAACTCGGCCACCACGGCCTCGGCAGCCACACTGTTGATATCCACAATGGCCACCGCCGCCCCTGCCTCTCCCAGCGCATGGGCATAGGCGCGGCCGATCCCCTGGCCTGCGCCCGTCACCAGGGCAGTTCGCCCATCGAGCCGGAAGCGGTCGAGGATAGGCTTGGCTGATAGAAGTGTATCCGTCATGAGAGTCCTTTCTGTTAGATTACTTCCAGCCCGTCCCTATCGGGCAGGGTAGGGAACGGCGCATGCGGCTCCGTTTGATACCAGAAAGCGGTGGAGGCGATGTCGTCCTGCAGGGGCAGGTAGCGCCGCCCGGAGCGCCAGCCCAGGGCCTGGATGGTCACTCGCAGGTCCTGCTGGAAGCGGATGGGGTCCATGATGTGCCAGCGATACATGCCGAAACGCTGCTGCGAGTCGTACAGGCCATCGGGGCGGATGACCTGCGGCAGCCCCAGGAAGGCAGTGGTGAACTCGCAGTAGGCCTCGCCGCGCGGGTACTCAAAGTCGTAGGAGCCGCCGAAATAGTCCTCGGTGCCCGTGCCGCAGATAGTGGGGAACTCGCCGTCGCCGTCGATAAAGAACTTGATTTCGCCTTCGCCCCACCAGCCGCAGTTGTTGACGCCCCAGGCGATGTAGGTGCCTACATAGTGCCCCTGTCCGCGCACGCCGTCCAAGAGGACGTGATCCTGCTTGTAGGGCAACGGGTTCGAGCGGCGGAACTGGGCGTGGAAGTAGGCCGCATCGGCGGGCACGTCGGTGAGGGTATAGTTGATCTGGTAGTAGATCGTCTGCTGCTCGTCGTCCAGGTTCTCGATGGTGATGCGTGCCCCCTTGCGGAAGGGCATCTCCCAATAGCAGTTGAAGCCGCTCCCCGGGTTGACGGCCACGGGCAGCGAG
>DAOUGZ010000285.1:0-21112 GCA_034428955.1 Anaerolineae bacterium
AGGGCGCCAGTGCCTCCGCGGGGTTGGTCGGAGCGTGGATGGCCGTCGCGAGTTGCCGGACCCTCCCGCAGGTTCCGCAACCTGTTCTGTTGGCGGAATTGCTGCTGGCGAGAGATCCGGCGTAGCTGCAGCCTCCCGAAACTTGCGGGAGGGCGCCACCACGCAAGTACTATCAGGAAGTACTATCAGGGGGCATGATACCATGCCGGGCGCGCTCTTGTCAAAGTTCTGTCAATCCGTTCATCGACCCGAGCCGCGCGCCCACGGGCAGAGCCTTGATGAAGTTTGTGGTCCTCGGCGTGCCGTACGCCATCGAGGGAGACGCCACCGGCACGATTTCCGGCCGGGACCGGGAGCAGGTTCGCGACGAGTACGCCGATCACATCCTCGACATGATCGCGGCACACTATATCCCCGATCTGAAGGCCAGGTTGCTGAAGCGAGTGGCCCATGCGCCAGGGGATTGACCTGCAGGCCGCCATCGTCGGCCCTGAGCGCAAGGTTGCCCTCATCCGGTAGCTGCTGCCCGCCCTGCCTAGCGGCGGAGCGAGGGCACGCGAGGGGCCAAGGCTGCGCCAAGGAGCAGCGGCAGCCAGAACGAGAGCCCGCGGTAGGCCAGGGCTACGGCCAGAGCGCCGGACACGGGCAGGCCCAGGGACATGAGGGTCAGGGCCATGGTGCTCTCGACGACGCCGATCCCCTGGGGTGTGACCCCGACGATCCAAAAGAGCGTGCCGATGGCGTAGGCGGCGACGACCCCCAGCGGGTCAAGGCGCAGCCGGAAGGCTGGGAAGAGGAAATAGGCGCCCAGTAACTCGATGCCGCGAAAGGACACGGCAATGGCCAGGGCGGCGACGGCGCGCCGGGGCGCGGCCAGAGCGGCGGCGGCTGCTGCGCCAAAGCTCGCCGTGTTGCGCTTGGCCCAGTCCCCTCCCAGTATCGGCCGGTGAATGAGGCGGCAGGCCAAAAAGTTGGCGGCGCCGTGAACCCACCTCAATATGCGGTGGAGCGCTTGAGGCCGTGCCACACTGAGAAGCAGCGGGCCGGCTGTCGCCAGCATGTAGACGAGAAAAGCGGCGGCAAAGACCATCTGGTATGCCTCTAGCGCGCCGGCCAGCCCCAGGTAGACCAGGCTGGGGATGAGAAAGAAGAGAAAGCCGACATAATCACTGGCCAGGGCGAGCAGGATCCCGGCGGTGGCGCGCGCGGGCGATTGGCCGCGTCGGGCTGCATCGTCGACCAGCAGTGCACCGCTGGCGGCGATACCGGCCAGGTTGGCAAACAGCGAGGCATAGATGACCGGCACAAGCTCCCAGAGCCGGCCGCTTACGCCGGCAATGGCCAGGACCGCCCGGATGAGCACAGCATCGACGATGTAGCGGCTTACCAGGAGGATAGCGGCGGCGAGGATCCAGGTGCCTTCCGCCTGCACCATCACCGCGACGGCCCCGCCGGTCTCGTCCAGATTGAGTGCGACCGTGATGGCCAACAGCAGGAAGAGCACCCACAGGATCCAGCGTCTCCAGCGCGGCACTAGGCGGGGAGGGTTGCCTGCCCCGGCTGCCACTCTACGGGGCACAGCCCACCGGTCTGCAGGGCCTCGAGGACGCGCATGGTCTCCGCGACGCTCCTGCCCACGTCCATATCGTGGACGACCTGATAGCGCAGGATGCCGCCCGGGTCGATGATAAAGAGTCCACGCAAGGCCATGCCTTCTTCCTCATCGAGGATGCCGTATTGCCGACTGACCGACTTGGTGATATCGCTGGCCAAAGGGTAGGGCAGCTCCCCGACTCCACCCGCTTCCGGAGAGTTTTCGATCCAGGCGCGGTGGCTGAAGACGCTGTCGGTGCTGACGGCCAGGATGTCGGCCTTCAGGGAGCGGATCTGCTCATAGTGATCGCGAAAGCCGCGGATCTCGGTTGGGCAGACGAAGGAAAAGTCTGCCGGGTAGAACAGGAGGATCAGCCATTGGCCGCGGTAATCGGCCAGGCGTACCCTTTCCTCCAGCGTGGCCAGGTTCTTGGTGCTTCGCATATCGAAATGCGGGGCGGGCTGCCCCACCTTTGCCATCCGGTCCTCCATCATTACCTCCTTATCGGCCTGATGCCGCCATGGTCGCCGCTGCCCTGCGAGACGCGGGCGCGTGCACGCGGGCAGCAATGGTCAGAGCACAAGATATGCCAAGAGTGCCCTGCCGTCTGGGGCCGTATTTGCTGTTCCTCACCGGCGGTGGTACACTGGACAGGTTGAGCCCGGACGCGGACCTGTCCGGTGCAGGCTGCGATGCCTTTCCGCTCGCAGCCTTTTTCTTTCTCCGGAGGTGTCATGGTTAGCGCGATGTTGGCCGAGCCTCGGCGTCTGGTAGTCAAGGTCGGCACGAGCGTTCTCACCGGCGGCACAGCGGCCCTGAACCGGCCGCGCATGCTTGAGTTGGTGCGCCAGATTGCTGCTCTCACCGGCCAGGGATGCCAGGTTGTGCTGGTCACGTCGGGGGCGGTGCTGGCGGGGCGCGAACGGCTGGGGCATCCTCGCCCTGGGCGCGATATTCCGTACAAGCAGATGCTGGCTGCCGTCGGCCAGGGCCGCCTGATGCATATCTATGAGCAGTTCTTTGAGATCTATGACCGGGCGGTGGCCCAGGTGCTCCTCACCCGTGATGACCTGAGCGACCGGCACCGCTACCTCAATGCTCGCAACACGCTGCTGGCCCTTCTGGAGCGCGACATCGTGCCCATCATCAACGAGAACGACGCCGTGGCCATAGAGGAGATTCGGGTCGGCGACAACGACAATCTCTCGGCCCTCGTCGCCAACCTGGTGGAGGCCGAGTTGCTCATCCTGCTGACCGACACGCCGGGGCTCTATACCGCCGACCCGCGCGTGTGCCCGGAGGCCGAGCTGATACCCGAGATCACGGCGGTGGACGAGCACATCTATGGGCTGGCCGGCGGGAGCATCTCGGGCCTGGGCACGGGGGGCATGCTCACCAAGGTGCAAGCGGCGGACCTGGCTACCCGCGGCGGGGCGAGCGTGGTGGTGGCCGACGGCAACGCGGAGAACGTCCTGCTGCGGCTGGCCGGCGGCGAGCACCTGGGCACCCATTTTGCCGCCGCAGAAGATCGGCTCGCCGGACGCAAGCGCTGGATCCTGGCCGGGCCGGCGCCCGAGGGTGTGCTGGCCGTCGATGCGGGGGCAGCCCAGGCGCTGCTCTGTGAGGGCAAGAGCCTCCTCGCGGTGGGTGTTGTTGGGGTCGAGGGCTCTTTCGGGCGCGGGGCCACGGTGCGTATTGCCGGGCCGCAGGTGCGCGAGCTGGCGCGTGGTGTGACCAACTATGGCGCGGAGGAACTCGCCCTCATCAAGGGCCTGCATTCGGACGAGATCGAGGAGCGCCTGGGCTACGCCTATGGCCCGGCGGTGGTGCATCGGGATAATTTGGTTGTCCTGGGGCGTGGTAACTAGTAGTGCAAGGAGGCATCGGCATGGAGAACCTGCAGGATATGGGGCGGCGCGCACGGGCTGCTGCTCGTGGGCTGGCGATTTCGAGCACGGGGGTGCGCAATGACGCTCTACGCCGATTGGCGGCGGCCCTGCGGAGCGAGGACGAGGTGGTCATGGCGGCGAACCGGTTGGACCTGGCCGCTGCACAGCGCGCCGGCCTGCCCGAGGCCCTGCAAGATCGGCTGGCGCTGACACCCGAGCGCCTCGAGGCCATGGCCCTGGGCGTGGAGGCGGTGGCTGCGCTGCCCGATCCCCTGGGCGAGACGTTCGACATGCGGCGCCTGCCCAATGGGCTACAGGCCGGCAAGCGCCGGGTGCCGATTGGCGTGCTCGGGGTGATCTATGAAGCGCGCCCGAACGTGACGGTCGATGTGGCTGCCCTGTGCCTCAAGTCGGGCAATGCGGCCATCCTGCGCGGCGGCAAGGAGACGCTGCGCTCCAACAGTGTGCTGGCGGATCTGGTTGGAGTGGCCTGCGGCGGGGCGGGCCTGCCCAGTGAGGCCATCCAGTTGGTTCGTTCGCCCGACCGTGCCATCGTGACCGAGCTGCTTCACCTGGATAGCTATGTCGATATGATCATCCCGCGCGGGGGTGCGGCGCTACACGAACTCTGCCGCAGTGAGGCGCGTATGCCGGTTATCACCGGCGGCATCGGCGTCTGCCATCTGTACGTGGACCGCGCGGCCGATCTGGGCCAGGCCGTGCCTATCATCCACAACGCCAAGACACAACGTCCGACCGTCTGCAACGCGCTGGACACGGTCCTCGTGCACCGCGCTGTGGCGGGCGAGTTCCTGCCGCGCATGGCCGCCGCCCTGGCCCCTGCCGGCGTCGAGCTGCGCGCGGACCCGGACGCTCTGGCCATCCTGGCGGCGCAGCCGGATGCGGGCGCCTGGCGCCTGCGCCCTGCCGAAGCGGGGGATTGGGGCCAAGAGTTCCTGCGCCTCTGCCTTGCCGTGCGCATTGTCGATAGCCTCGACGAGGCCATCGAGCATATCGCCCAATACAGCACCCAGCACTCGGACGGTATTCTGACCGAGGACTATACGGCGGCTCAGCGCTTTGTCAACGAGGTCGATTCTGCCGCCGTCTATGTGAATGCCAGCACTCGCTTCACGGATGGAGGCGAACTCGGGCTGGGTGCCGAGGTGGCCATCAGCACGCAAAGGCTCCACGCGCGCGGGCCGATGGGTCTGCGCGAGCTGACCACCTACAAGTGGGTCATCTATGGCAGCGGCCAGATACGCGCGTAGACAAGGTTTGCTCCATTCGCCCTAGGGACTATAGGACATCTGGCCCCTTGTGGGGCGCGTTGGCCGATGCTATAATGGACTCAGCGTGCATACAAAAGCCCGCTCCTTCCTCGCCACGCCGGCGTTGGCCCAGTTCCGGGTGAAACCTCCGCACTGACCCTCGGCCGGACGTACGATGGTGAGGTTACCTCAAATGGGCCAACCACACCGTCCGGAGGGGTCCAACTGATATGGCCAACCTGCGTCTCATCTTTAGCGGCGATGACTATGGCCGTGCTCCCAGCATTAATGCCGCGATTGTCAAGGCGCACGAACAGGGGGTCTTGACTAGCGCCAGCCTCATGGTCACCGGGGAGGCTGTGGACGATGCTGTGATGCGCGCCGTTGCGCACCCCACTTTGGCCGTTGGCCTGCATGTGGTGGTGATGGGGGGGCGCAGTGCCCTCACGGCGGCGGAGGCGCCTCACCTAGCCGATCTTCGGGGGAACCTGCCTGGGAACCCCTTCCTGGCCGGCATCCAGTTCTTCTTCAACCCCGCAGTGCGCCGTGAACTCGCCCGCGAGCTTGTCGCCCAGTTCGAGCGCTTTCTCGATACGGGCTTGCCCCTGGCCCATGTAGACGGTCACTACTTTATGCACCTGCATCCTACCGTCTTTTCCATCCTCGTGCCGTTGGCCGAGCGCTATGGGGTGCCGGGCATCCGGCTGGCGCCGGACGATCTGCGCCTGACCCTGGCGCTGGACCGTGCGCGGATGGCCGGCAAAGTCACCTGGGCCTCGACCTATTCCCTCCTTTGCCGGCTGGCGGAGCGCCGTCTGCGGCGCGGCCCGCTGGCCTACACAGATCGGGTCTATGGCCTCTTGCAGACGGGGCACATGCACGAGCGGTTCGTGGTTGGCCTCCTGCGCCGCATCTCTGGGGAGGTCCGCTCGGCCGAGCTCTACTTCCATCCGAGCACGCGTTCGCTGGGGCGGCCGTTTGGACCCAACCCTGGGGACCTGGCCGCTCTGCTCAGCCCGCGAGTCCGCCAGGCCATCCAGGAGCGGGGGGCCGTGCTCACCAGCTACGCCGCCCTGGGCTCGCGCTATCGGCTGCAGGCCTGTCCTCAGCACCTCTCGCCCTGACCCCTCATCCCCATGGGTGAGGGAAACTTCCATTTTGCCCCGGATTCTGGTATAATCGGTCAGTACACTCGGGCAACGGATGGGTTGTTCGAGGCATACTGGCTGGAGGCACAGGGTGAGTTCTTCGTGGTATAAAAACGGATTTGTATACCTTCTGATCCTTGTGGCCGTGGTGGCCCTCTTTGTCAATGTGCTCTCGCCTGGTGAGAACCTAAAGCGCGTTTCTGTGCAAGAGGTGGCCAACTACGTCAAGCAAGGGCAGGTGGAAAAGGTCTCCATCGCCCCGGATGGGCGATTGACCGTCGCACTGGATGGCAGTAAGCCGAGGACGGTCATCTCGCGCACGGGGCCAAGTAGCGACTTTTTGGAGACGATGAAGAACCTCGGCGTCAGCCAAGAGCAGATCGATTCCATCCAGGGGATTACCTATGAGGAGCCCAGTGCCTGGGCGGACTGGATCGGTTTGCTGATCAACTTTGTGCCGCTACTGGTCTTGGGCCTCTTTGTGCTGTTCATGTTGCGCCAGGCGCAGAGTGGAAACAATCAGGCCATGTCGTTCGGCAAGAGCCGGGCGCGCATGTTCACGGGAGACAAGCCCACCGTCACCTTTGAGGATGTGGCGGGGGTAGAGGAGGCCAAGCACGAGCTGCAGGAGGTCGTCGAGTTCCTCCGCGAGCCCGAGCGGTTTACCGCTTTGGGCGCGCGTATCCCCAAGGGGGTGCTGCTGGTCGGGGCGCCGGGCACAGGCAAGACCCTCCTGGCGCGAGCCGTGGCGGGCGAAGCCGGCGTGCCGTTCTTTAGCATCAGCGGTTCCGAGTTTGTAGAGATGTTTGTCGGCGTTGGCGCCAGCCGCGTGCGCGACCTCTTTGATCAGGCGAAGCGGAACAGTCCGTGTATCGTCTTTGTTGACGAGATCGACGCCGTCGGCCGCCACCGGGGTGCTGGCCTGGGCGGCAGCCATGATGAGCGGGAGCAGACCCTTAACCAGATCCTGGTGGAGATGGATGGGTTCGATACCGACACCAAGGTCATCATCGTGGCGGCGACCAACCGGCCGGACATCCTGGATCCGGCGCTGATGCGCCCAGGGCGCTTTGACCGGCGCGTCGTTCTGGACCGGCCCGATATGAAGGGCCGCAAGGCGATCCTCGAGGTGCACGTGCGCGGCAAGCCGCTGGCGCCCGAGGTGGACCTGATGGCCCTGGCCAGGCAGACGCCTGGTTTCTCGGGCGCGGACATTGAGAACCTGGTCAACGAGGCGGCCATCCTTGCTGCCCGTGAAGGCAAGAAGGCAATCGGCATGTCCGAGCTGCAGGAGGCCGTGGAGCGTGTGATCGCCGGGCCCGAACGCCGGAGCCGGCTGATCAGCGATGAGGAGAAGGGCATCATTGCCCATCACGAGGCCGGGCATGCTCTGGTCATGGCCAATCTGCCCAACGGCGATCCGGTACACAAGGTCTCGGTTATCGCCCGCGGCATGGCCCTCGGGTGGACGATGAGCCTGCCGCAGGACGATCGCTACCTGCAGTCCAAGCGCAGGCTGGAAGACCAGGTTGCCGGCATGCTGGGCGGCCGTGCCGCTGAGGAGCTGGTATTCGGCGATGTGACGACCGGCGCTTCGGACGATCTGGAGCGCGCGACCAAGATGGCTCGCGTCATGGTGACGCAGTATGGCATGAGCGACAAGCTCGGCCCGCGTACTTTTGGCCAGAAGGAGGACATGATCTTCCTGGGCCGCGAGATCGCCGAGCAGCGCGACTATAGCGAAAAGGTCGCCCAAGAGATCGACCAGGAGATCCGCGAGATCATCCTGCGTAGCTACAATCGGGCGATGGATATCCTGCGCAGCAAGCGGGACCAGCTCGACACGCTGGCCAGCCGGCTCATCGAGCACGAGACTCTCGAGGGACCCGAACTGCAGGCGCTCCTCGCCTAAGGTAGCGGCGCGACAATGCGCCATGCCCGTGAGGAGAGAAGGTATACAGAAGAGGGACGGGGTTTACAAGCCTCGTCCCTCTTTGGTTAAAAACTAGGGGCCGGGCTCAGTCCCCCAGGCGTGCCTTGCGCACCTGGTGGAGGGCGCCGTCGGGCGATAGGGGCTCGGGCCGCGTGCGCAGCAGGAGGTAGCGGAGAACGTCGCGCAGGAAGGCGACGATGGGCACGACGAGCAGCAGACCCAGCAGGCCAAAGAGGTCCCCGGCCACGATCAGAAGCACGATGATCACGGCCGGGCTGAGGCGCACGCTCTCGCCGACGATTCGCGGCCCGATGAAAGCGCCTTCGAACTGCTGCACGCCAACGAGGACAAGGAGCGCCCAGAGCGCGAGGATCGGCTCCTGCAGGGCGGCGATGAGTACGGTGGGGATGGCCGCCAGAATGGGGCCCAGGGTTGGTATGAGGTCGCCGATGGCCGTGATGATACCCAGTAGCGCGGCAAAGCGCACGCCGAGCAGCGAGAGGCCCAGGCCCGTCAACGCCCCTACGATGGCGGCCACCAGCAACTGGCCGCGCACGTAGGCGGCCACAACGTCGTCGAAAAGCAGGCCGATGTTGGTCGTGTCGCGGCGCACGGCTATGGGAATGAGCCCCAAGACCCCACGCCCGAACTTGGTTGCGTCGTAGAGCACATAGATGAGCCAGACCGGCACGATGAAGAGGCCAAAGATGGTAACCAGGGCGTTGCCAAAGCCGGCGAGCAGGCCGGTGGCGGACCCGACCAGAAAGGTCTCCAACTGCGCGCGCTGCCTATCCAGTTGGGTCCGGACGAACTGCTGCAGCGAGGGCGGAGTGGCGGCCTCCAGGTCCTCGCGGAGGCCTGCCAGTGCGTCCATGATGGTTTGCGCGATCTCTTCGCGGTTGGCGATCAACTCTTGCACCTGCTCGACCACGACCGGTACAAGGTAAGTGAAAAAGCCCCCGACCAGGAGAAAGGCCAGCAGGTAGATGGAGATGATGGCCAGGAGGCGGGCAGGCATGTAGGGCACGACCCGCTCGAGGTGGCGGGTGACCCAGTTAACGGCCGGCAGGATGAGGTAGCCGATGAACAGCCCAAGCAGAAAGGGAAGCAGAACGTCAAGCGTCCGGAAGAACACATAGAGCACGATGGCGATGGTGGTGAGGATTACGGCAGCCCGGACCCACTGTCGCGTAGACCACGCCCTCATCCACTCAAACAAGCTGCCCTCCGCTACGACGAGCCGCCCCGGCTGCTTGGCCGGCAGGCACCAAGAGTGTGATAGCTCAGTATAAGGGCCGGGCGGGCCGTGTCAATCCTCTTCTCCGCCAACTGTGGCAACGCCTCCGGTACCCGGGGAAGGCCAATATTATCACCGAGAGCACAAGAGTTTCTACCATGCACGCAAGATTCTAAATACGCTATTGGCAGAATATGCGCTTGATGCTATAATGCTCACATACAACAATCATTACCAGTATGCATCTTGCTCGCTTTTCTTGCCAGGGTGTTGCACTCGGCCAGACCTTCCTCCGGAGGCAGGGGTATGGTTCAAACGACGCAGCCGACACGCAAGTGGACGTTCCCTTTCTTTACGATCTGGACGGGGCAGGCGCTTTCGCTCTTTGGGTCGAGCATTGCCGGCTTTGCCCTGGTCTGGTGGCTCACCGATACCACGGGCTCGGCGACGATTCTGGCCACGGCCAGCCTGGTGGCGCTCTTGCCCCAGATTGTGCTCGGCCCGTTGGTTGGGGCGCTGGTGGATCGCTGGAACCGCCGGCGGGTGATGATTGTGGCGGACAGTTTTGTTGCCCTCATCTCGGCCTGGCTGGCCTGGCTCTTTTGGAGTGGCGCCATGCAGCCCTGGCACGTCTACGTCGTCATGTTGGCTCGTTCGCTGGGGGGCACCTTCCACTGGCCGGCCATGCAGGCTTCGACCTCGTTGATGGTCCCGGAGAAGCACCTCTCGCGGGTGGCCGGCATCAACCAGACCCTGAATGGGGGCATGAACATCGTGGCTCCGCCCATCGGGGCACTCTTGCTTGCCACTCTGCCGCTGCACATAATCATGGCCATAGATGTAGTCACGGCGACTCTGGCCATCGCACCGCTCTTCTTTGTGCATATCCCCCAGCCGGTGCCCACGGCGCCCACCTCCGCTACGGCGGGCAAGCCGACCCTCCTGCAGGATATGGCCGAAGGGCTGCGCTATGTCTGGGGATGGCCGGGGTTGCGCCTGTTGCTCTTTGTCGCAATGGTGCTCAACCTGGTCGGCAACTCGGCCTTCTCGCTCATGCCCATCCTGGTGACCAAGCACTTTGGCGGCCAGGCTCTGGAGCTGGGTTGGATGGAGGCGGGCTGGGGGCTGGGCATTGTGCTGGGCGGGCTGATTATGGGCGTGTGGGGCGGCTTTAGGCGGCGCATGTACACCAGCGCCCTTGGCCTGACGGTGGGAGGGCTGGCGGCCTTGACCATCGGCCTGACCCCACCGCAAGCCCTTTGGCTCGCTCTCGTGGCCAACGGTGTGGCCGGCTTGATGAATGCTTTTACGAATGCTCCTCTGTTTGCCATCCTGCAGAGCACGGTGGACCCGAGCATGCAGGGACGAGTCTTTATGGTGGTCGGGAGCCTGTGCTCGCTGGCGTCGCCGCTGGGCCTGGCTATCGCCGGCCCGGTGGCCGATGCGGCGGGTGTGAACGTCTGGTTCATCATTGACGGCCTGACTTGTGCTGTGATGGGGTCTGCCGCATTCTTTGTTCCGGCGCTGGTCCATCTGGAGGAGCAGGGGCGCGAGAGGGCCGCGGCGCGCGCGGCGGCCGTTGCGGCTGCGCAGGTTGAGTGACAAGAGCGGTCATAGGGCTTGACGCTGCCTCTCCGGCCGGCCTACAATAGGGCCGGCGCAACGGCCGGGGGCCGGCGGGCGCCGATGAGTCACATGGAAAGGGATGCAACGATGGCTGAATCTGGCTAGCCTCCGGAACTGGAGGCCATCCGCGAGCGGCTGCCGGAGATGGTAGCCGGCCTGGAGACCAAGGTGCCCTATGGAGCCGTGTTGGCGACGAGTTCCGTGGGCCTCCAGGTTGTCGTGAACAACCGAGAGCAGCGCGTGAGCGAGGGCGAACGGCGTCGTGGTGGCGTATTCACCGCCTGGAACGGCGAGTTCTTGCAGGAACGTGCCGTCGGCAGCCTCGATGCCGATGATCTGGCCCAGGCGGCGGCAAGCCTGGCCGGCGAGGTGCAGGCGCGGCCCGGGCCGGCGATTGAGCCGGGCGCCGCGCTCGACCGGCACTTTGCGCTGCCCGTGGAGGTTGACCCGCGCACACGCACCGCGCGCGACAAGCTCGAACTCTGCCGGCGCTTTCATGCCGCCGTGCGCGACCTTGATTCGCGCTTGGTGAACGCCCAGGTGGCCTATCGCGAGACCCTGGAGGCCAAGGTCTTTGCCAATCGCACGCGCCTGCTCTCGCAGACGCTGACGCGCATCCGTTTCATGGTGATGCTCTTTGCCTCCGATGGACAGCGGGTGCAGAGCAATTGGTTGTTTCGCGACGGAACAGGCGGCCTGGAGATCACCCAGATGACCGATGAGGATCTGGCCGCTCTGGCCGCCGAGACGGTTGCCCTGCTCGGCGCCGAGCGCATCGAGCCCGGCTTTTACGATGTCGTTTGTGACCCCTCGGTGGGCGGCGTGGTGGCCCACGAGGCCTTTGGCCACGGGGTCGAGGCCGATATGTTCGTCAAGCAGCGCGCCAGGGCGGCCGAGTACCTGGGTAAACGTGTCGGCTCGCCGTTGGTGAACCTGATAGATGATCCCACAGCACCCGGGGCGTATGGCTCGTACCTGCTCGATGACGAGGGCCAGTTGGCCGGGCCGACCACCATCCTGCGCCAGGGGGTCTTTGAGCAGGAGCTCACCGACCTGTATTCGGCGCTCAGGCTCGGCATCTCACGCACGGCCAATGGTCGCCGCGAGAGCTTTTCCCGCAAGGCCTATGCCCGCATGTCCAACACTTTTTTTGCTCGCGGCGAAACACCGGTCGAGGACCTGATCGGCGGCCTGGAGCACGGCGTATACCTGCGCAAGATGTCCAGCGGCATGGAGGACCCCAAGGGCTGGGGCGTGCAGGTCGAGGCGAATGTGGGCGAAGAGATCGTGAACGGCCGGCGCACGGGCCGCCTCTTCTCACCCGTCGGGATCACCGGCTATGTGCCGGATCTGCTGGCCTCGGTGAGCGCCGTCGGCAACGATTTTGCCCTTGACGGCGGCAACTGCGGTAAGGGGTGGAAGGAGTGGGTGCCTGTATCATCAGGTGGACCGCACCTGCGGCTGAAGGCGAGGTTGGGATGATGTTGGAACAAGTGCTACAGGCCCTGGAGCGCGAGCCGGGGATCGACGATTGGCTTGTTCGCGAGATTCGTAGCGAGAGCAGCCAGAGTTACCTGGCCGGGAGCGCACCCGAGAACCGGCGCTCGGCCGCGGTGGAGCGCCTGGAGGTCGAGGTCTACAACGACCATCCCGCCGCCGAAGGGGGAGCCCCTAGCCGCGGCTCGGCGTCGCTGACGCTCTTGCCCGGCGATGCTCCGCACCTGCGAGAGCGACTGGCGCAAGCCGTGTTCATGGCCGGCCTGACGGATAACCCACCCTTTGGCCTGCCGGGCCCGGCCGTTTACCCGCAGGTGCTGACGGCCGACCGTCTGCTGCAGGTGGAGCCGGAGCGGATCGCTGAGGGGCTGGCCGAGCAGTTGCGGGCCGCCCTCGCCGAGGAGCGCGACGTGTCGCTGGCTTCGGCCGAGTTCTTTGTAGACCGGCAGACGGTCACCCTGCGCAACAGCCGGGGCGTTGAGGCGCAACAGGAGGAGACGTCGCTGCTCTTGGATGCTGTGCTACTGGCGCGCGATCCCGGGACTGGAGGGGAGACCGAGAGCCATATCGAGGTCCGTCGCCGCGCTCTGAAGAACCTGAACCTGCCGGCGATTATCAAACAGCAGGCCCAGTTCGCTCGCGACACGCTGCAGGCCAGGGAACCGGCTACAGGGCGCTTTGCGGTCATTGTCTCGGGCGATGCCCTGCGCGAGCTGCTCGGCGGCATGGACGAATCGCCGCTGACTTTTCGCTCCAGCGCTCAGGCCAGGTACATGAACCTGTCGCCCTGGGAGGTCGGCCGCAGCGTCTTTGGCGATGCCGAGCCACAGGGCGATCTGCTGACTGTCTATGCCAACCCCGTCTTGCCCTACGGCACGCAGAGCACCGCCTTCGACCGGGATGGACTGCCGGCGCAGCGGCTGCTGGTGATCGAGAACGGAGTGCTGCAGCGCTTCTGGGCCACCCAGCGCTATGCCGAGTATCTCGGTGTGCCGCCGACCGGCGAGTTCGGCAACCTGGAGCTGGCGCCCGGCTCGATGCCGGTGGCCGATATGTGGCAAGGACCCGATGTGCTCTATCATATCGTGGCCTTTTCCAGCATGTCCCCAGACCCGGTCACCGGCAACTTTGTCGGCGAGATTCGCCTCGGCTATGAACGGCGCGGCGGTGAGATCCGCCCGGTGAAGGGTGGCTCTCTCAGCGGCAACCTGTACACGGACCTGGCCCACGCACGCTTCTCGCAGGAGACGGTCTTCCTGGGGAACTATCAGGGGCCCGAGGCCGTGCGCTTTCCGGCTCTGACCGTCAGCGGCGCCTAGGGGGTGCTTGTAGCTCCACCCGCTCCAGCAGGGTCGCCTGCAACGGCCACCACAGGAGGAGCATCCCCAGCGCCCAGCAGGTCAGTGTGAGCCAGGCTCCGGCGGCCAGCAGGGCTGGCTCTTCAGCCAGCTTTCGCTGATCGACCAGGAGCGCGAGCGATAGCGGGAAGAGGTTGCGGTCGGCCAGCATCACCAGCGGCCAGAGAAAGCACTGGCCGGCCAGGAGGAGCGAACTCGCTACGGCGAGGACGCCGAAGGGCAGAGAGCGCCGGATGATGTGGTGCGGGTAGAACCCTATCCCCGGCCGGCCGGTCGCCGGCTCCGGCGACGCCTGCCCGGCAAAGTAGAGCCGAAAGAGGACCAGGCCGGCCGCGCCGGCCATGAGGTGCAGGCCTCCTGTAGGGAGAGTGTTGAACAGCCGCAGGCTGCGCAGGGGCGCGTACAGCCCCAGTGCACAGGCGACGGGGGGCACAAAGCCGCTTGCGACCAGCGCGACAAAGGCCAATGAGCTGCCTCGCCGGCCAAAGGGGCGTACGATGGAGAGGGAGAGCGCAGCCAGGTAAGCGGCAGGGAGCTGCACCAGAGCCAGCGCGATGATGGGCGCGATGTTGCCGTTCAGGAGCGCCAGCTCGGCCGCAAGGGCGCTTGCCGCGCGCGTCAGCGGCTGGCCCGGGTAGAGGAAGGCCCTGCCTGCCCCCCAGAGGCCGAGGAGGAGCAGCGGCAACACCGTGAGCGCGATACCCAGGCCCCCGAGCAGCCCGGTGCTGGTTGGTTTGCGAGGCTCCTCATGCCTTGCCGGAACGAACCGCAGCCCGAACTGTTCGCAGGCCAGCGCAAAGCCGGTGCCGAGGGCCAGGCTGATGATCATGAGCAGTACGGCACCGGCGGCGGCGTGCCCCGCATGGAATTGCTGAAAGGCGATCCCGAAGAGGTACAGGGCCAGGGTGGCCTGCCCCCGGTTGCCGCCGCCCAGGGCAAAGGGCAACGAGAAGGCATTCAGGCCCGATACGAGCGCGGCCATGGCTGCCAATGTCACCACGCCTCGCAGCGCGCGGTCACAGCCGGGGCGTACAAGGAGGAGGGCCAGCGCTGTCAGCCCGCCCCCCACGCCGAGAAAGGCCACAAACTCGAGCGCCAGATAGCCCGTAAGGGACGGTGTGCCTCCGGACCCAGCCAGGGCGCGCAGGGCGCCCACCCGGGGTACGGCCTCGCGCCACAGCAGGCCGAGCGCCGCCGGGTTGGAGAACGCCAGGCCCAGGCAGAGCGCCAGGCGGCCTAGCAGGCGTAGCAGGGGCCCCTGTCGCCTCCAGGCGCGCCCGGCCAACACCGGGATGGTCACCGAGGCGACCAACCGCACCAGCGCCACCAGCACGCTGCGCCCCAGGGCCGCCCAGAAGAATGGGTCCTGGGCCAGAGCCGCATAGTTGGCGAGGCCGCAGAATCGCCCTGCCCGCTCAAGGGCCACCACCTGCAGGCTGAGGCTCAGCGTGCGCAGTGCCGGGAACCAGAATACCAGGCCAAAACCAAGCAGCGCAGGCAAGAGCAGCAGGCTGCCCAGCACCAGACGGGCAACCTGCTCGGTCCGCGCTTTGCTGATGACGAGCACTAGGGCCTCCGCAGAGCGTAGGATAGGGCCGCCCTTCGCGTTCCCCAGAATCGGGGCTGACAGGTATGCGGCGCCATAGCAGGAGTATAGTCTTCTTCAACTATCGCGCAAGCGCTTTTCCCCTAGCAGCAGGCTTTGCATACACTTCGCAAGGGCCATCCCTTCTGCGGGTGTTTGACGTCACCCCGGAAATCGGCTACACTTGACGCAATAATGTAGCAAGGGTTGTGTGCTATGGTAGCGAAACAGGACTATTACGAGGTCCTTGGCGTGGGCCGCTCGGCCTCCGACGAGGAGATCAAAAGGGCGTTCCGCCGTCTGGCTCGCCAATACCATCCGGACGTCAACAAAGATCCGGACGCCGAGACCCGCTTCAAAGAGATCAATGAGGCCTACGAGATCCTGCGGGATCCCCAAAAGCGTGCGGCCTATGATCGTTTTGGGCACGCCGGCGTTTCTCCGAACGGCGGCGGCGGCGGGTATAGCGACTTTGCAGGGTTTGGCGGCCTGGGCGATATATTCGAAGAGTTCTTTGGCTTTGGGACGCGTGCAGGCGCAGCACGGCAGGGGCCGGCGCGCGGCGCGGATCTGCGAGCGCAGCTCGTCCTCACTTTTGAAGAAGCTGTGTTCGGCACCGAAAAAGAGATCGAGATCACGCGTTTGGAGCAGTGCCCCGAGTGTAACGGGACCGGCGCTGAGCCGGGAACTCAGCCGCGGCGTTGCCCAGAGTGCAACGGGCGCGGTGAGATTCGCCGCGTACAGCAGACCCTTTTTGGCTCCTTTGTGAACGTGACCGCCTGCCCACGTTGTGGCGGCCGCGGCGAGGTTGTCGGCACGCCCTGTAGTCGCTGCCATGGCGAGCAGCGTATTCCGGTGGTAAAGAGGCTGATGGTCACGGTTCCGGCAGGGGTCGATGACGGCACGCAGGTGCGTCTGGCCGGTGAGGGTGAGTCAGGCGTGCGGGGTGGGCCCAAGGGCAACCTGTACGTCAGCCTGCGCGTGCAGCCCCATCGCTATTTCCGGCGCCAGGAGAACAATATCCTGCTGGACCTGAACATCAGCATCGTGCAGGCGGCCCTCGGAGACAAGATCAAGGTGGCTACCCTGGATGGGGAAGAGAGCCTGGCTATCCCGGCGGGCACGCAGACGGGCGCCTCCTTCCGCTTGCGCGGCAAGGGCGTGCCCTTCCTCCGCCACAGTGGGCGCGGAGACCAGATTGTGACCGTGCATGTTCGCACGCCGACAAACCTGACGAGCCAGCAAAAGAAGCTACTCAGGGAGTTGGGCGAGTCGCTTGGCTTCGAGGTGACCCCTCAGGAGTCCAAGAGTTTCTTTGATAAGGTGAAGGACGCTTTTGGAGTCTGAATCCGGCAGCTTGCATTGGACAGAAATCAGTGTGGCGGTTGATGGCGAGGCCGCCGAAGCCGTGAGCGCCCTCTTCGAGCAGTACGGAGAGGGCGGTGCGGTTGTTGAGGAGGTTCGCGAAGGCCAGGATGAGGCCGGCGCCACACGCTGTGTGGTCAAGGCGTTCCTGCCGGCCGACGACGCGGCGCGGCTGGAGGCCCTGCAGAGGGCGCTCTGGCATCTGGGCCGGCTCTATCCGCTGGCGCAGCCCGAAACACGGCACCTCGCCCCAACGGATTGGGCGGAGGCCTGGAAGTCGGGATACCAGGTGTTGCACATCGGCCGCCGGCTGCGCATCGTGCCCTCGTGGATTCCCTACGAGGCTGCCCCCGACGACATCGTGATTACCCTTGACCCGGGGATGGCCTTTGGCACCGGTTTGCATCCCAGTACGCATCTCTGCTTGCAGGCTGTGGAGGACTTGGTGCGGCCCGGCATGCGCATCCTTGATGTGGGCACCGGCTCAGGGATTCTGGCCATTGCGGCGGCCAAGCTCGGCGCCGAGGTGCTGGCCGTGGATGTTGATGGCGTCGCCGTGCGCACAGCGCGCGAGAACGTGGCGCTCAACGGAGTGAATGGCGTCGTACGCGTTGAGCAGGGCTCTGTTGATGATGCTCATCACGGCACGTACGATGGTGTGCTGGCCAACATCCTGGCGGAGATCATTGCCCGCCTCTCGCCGGGCCTGGCGGCGCACACCGCAAGCGACGGCTGGTTGGTGGTCTCCGGGATCATCGAGGCTCGCCTGCCGCTGGTTGAGGCGGCCTTTGCTGCCGAGGCGCTGGAAATCGTGCGTCGCCGGCAGATGGGCGAGTGGGTGGCCCTGGAGGCGCGATACCATTGACCTCGAGCCAGGGCCTGAAGATAGGCCCTGGCCCACACCCGAGGTGGTTGATCTACCGGTTGGAGTATAGATGGCTAGAGCTGGTTGTGCGCTACTGGAGCGCCTGCCGCTTTGGCGATCAGCGCACCGGTTGATAGCAGCGAGGAGCATAGGTTGGCCATGTACCGCTTCTTCGTTCCGCCCGAGATGGTCCAGAGCGACCCGGTCATTCTGGCCGGAAAGCTGGCCCATCGTATCGGTCGCGTGTTGCGCATGCGGCCGGGCGACCGGGTGTTGCTTCTGGACAACAACGGCTGGGCCTATGAGACCGAACTCACAGGCTTTGGGCGCGAAGATGTGCAGGGGCATGTGCTCCACCGGTTTCTGGCCAGCGGCGAACCCCGCGCCAAGATCACCCTTTACCAGGCCCTGCTCAAGGGGGATGGGTTTGAGACGGTGCTGCAAAAGTGCACCGAGGTCGGCGTGGTCGAGTTTGTGCCCTTGCTGTGCGAGCGCTGCGTGGTGGGCAGCCTGATGGGAGTCGAGGAGCACCGCCAGCAGCGCTGGGAGCGGATTGTGCGCGGGGCCGCGGAGCAGTCCCGACGAGGGCGTCTGCCGCGCCTGGCCCCCGTTACCATGTGGCCGTTGGCCTGCCAGCGCGCCCAGCGCACCGACCTCGGCCTCTTGCCCTGGGAGGAGGCTGAGGGCCTTTCGCTGCGCGCTGCCCTGGAGGGGCAGGACGGCGATGAGGGCACCGCTGGGCGTCCGTCTCGCCCATATTCGATCAGCCTGTTCATCGGCCCAGAGGGGGGGCTCACAGAGGAAGAGGTCCAGGTGGCCCGTAGCCACGGCATTCACCCCGTGACCCTCGGCCCGCGTATTCTACGGGCGGAGACGGCGGGGCTGGTGGCGGCCTCAGCCATCCTGTACGCTCTGGGCGATCTGGAGTAGTGGCGGAAGTAGGGAGTATAGATCGTAATGACAACGTGGAAGGTGTGCTGCCTCGGCCGGCCGCAGGGCACGGCCGAGGCTACCTATGGCTCGGCGAGTAGTGCACCGCAGAGCTTCTGATGGATGCGACTCGCCCCATGCGGCGCCATGTTACTCATCAGAACTTGTGCGACGCAGCACTCGTGCGCTTGTGCCGTATTGAGCGGCATGCGTGGCCGGCAGGCCTCGCGTACCACAGCCGATAGCCATAGGAGAGTAGATCATGGGAAACGTATACGATGTCCTCGTTGAGCGAGGTTTCATCTACCAGGTGACTGACCAAGCCGGGCTGAGAGAGGCCCTGGAGCGCCCCCTCACCCTTTACTGCGGCTATGACCCCACCGGAGCAAGCCTGCAGGTCGGCCATATGGCGACGATCATGATGCTTGTGCACTTGCAGAACCATGGGCATCGTGTCATCACTCTGGTGGGCGGCGGCACGACTTTGGTGGGTGACCCCAGCGGCAAGACCGAGGCGCGCCCCATCCTCAGCCGCGAGCAGATTGCCGCCAACCAAGAGCAGATCAAGGCGCAGCTCTCGCGCTTTCTGGACTATGAGAGCGGCCGGGCGTTGATGCTCAACAACGCCGACTGGCTGACCCGGCTCAACTTTATCGACTTTATGCGTGAGATCGGGCGCCACTTTAGCGTCAGCGAGATGCTGGCCGCCGAGACGTATCGCCAGCGCCTGGAGACGGGGCTCAGCTTTCTCGAGTTCAGCTACCGGCTGCTGCAGGCCTACGACTTTTTGTACCTGTACAGGCACTATGACTGCCTCCTGCAGGTTGGCGGCAGCGATCAGTGGGGCAACATTACCGCCGGGGTGGACCTGATCCGCCGCGAGGAGGCCGTGCGAGCCTTTGGGTTGGTGATTCCGCTGGTTACGACGGCCTCGGGCGCCAAGATGGGCAAGACCGAGAAGGGTGCCATCTATCTCTCGGCAGAGCGGACTTCGCCCTATGACTTTTACCAGTTCTGGATCAACACAGAGGATGCCGATGTAGAGCGCTTCCTGGCGGCCTTTACCCTTCTGCCGATGGACCAAGTGCGCCGGCTGGGCCGGCTGCAAGGGGCCGAACTGCGCAAGGCGAAGGAGGTACTGGCCTTCGAGGTCACGCGCATGGTTCACGGAGAACAGGCCGCTGCTGATGCCCAGTCCGCATCGCGGGCGCTCTTTGGCAGCGGCCGGCCGCAAGGTGCCGCCTTTGAGGCAATCCCTACGACGGCCATCGCGCGGCAGCGCCTGGAGGCCGGCATCCCGCTGGCCGAACTCTTTACCGAGGCTGGGTTGACCCGCTCGCGCAGTGATGCCCGGCGCCTGGTGGAACAGGGTGGCGCCTATGTGAACGAAGAGCGCTGCGATGACCCGAATGCTCCAATCACGGTGGATGCGTTGCGGGATGGGGAGATCCTGCTACGCTCGGGCAAAAAGACCTATCGCCGGGTGACTGTCTCCTGAGGCATCCGTAGGGGACGGTGGGGCGTCAAACGTCATCTGTCATCGGTCGTCAGTCATCAGCCATATCGGCCGGTTGTGCGTGACCGTGATCCGTGAAGCGAGACGAATGGCTGATAGCCGACGACCGATGACGTTTTGACGTTTGACGCTTGACCGTCCCTATTCTCCCTTCCCCACACCGGGGACTGTGCTCCCCAACAGGTCTCGGACGTCGACCGGCTCGCTGCGGTAGCCGGGCCAACGGTCAGAGAGGGCGACCATGTCGAGCCCGGCATCGACAAAGCGGGGGTCTTGGTCCAGTAGGGTATTCAGCGGGTCGGGCGCGACGGATTCGCGGTAGGCGCCGAGGCCGATCAGCCGCACGGCGACGTTGCTCAGGATGACGGCATCGCGGGCTGCCTTGAGCAGCCCTTCCACGAGGTTGGCGATCTCGGCGTTGCGCTCGGCGATCCGGCCCTCGTCTCGTTCGCCACGACGGGCGAAGGAGACGGCATAGCGGCGTTCGTCGGCACTCAGGACGGTGAAGAGTAATTCATCGCCCGAGTGCGGATTCTGTGCCTCAAGCCAACTCCAGAACTCGGGGTCGGCCTGCATCCCCCAGCCTTCCACCTCACGGTAGACTTGTACGGCCTGAGCCGGCTGGTGCCCCTCCAGCTCCAGCAGGGCTGGGCTGTTGTCCTGGCGCTTGGCGATCTCAAAGGTGCTGGGCCACAGGGCAGTGACGAGTTCGGGCCCCAGAAGAAAATACTGGCGCATCAGTTCATCGCGGTCGATCGGGTGACGGAAGTGGTTCTCTGCCAGCAGGTAGGGGAGGTAGGCATAGCGCCCGTCAGCGGTCGGCTGGACAAGGAACATCTGGCTGATTGCCTTGCGCATGGTGTTTTTGGGGTTGGCGCTGTGCACCGGCGCAAGCTCTTGCACACCGGCCAGAATCTCGTCCACGCTCAGAGGCTCGCGTGCTTGGCGCAGGACGCGCAAAACCAAATCGGTGGTGCTCCTCGCAGTCACTCTGTGAGCCATCGTGATGTCATCCTCCATTTCTGAGCGTCGCGGCAGCGAGCGAGCTGCTCGGCGACGAGTCTCGTAGGCGTGTTAGGAGTAGTACCAGCAAGGTTCGGACCAGTAGCACATGAAATGGCGGGATAACGCCTGGATTCCCCACATTCTGCGTAGGCGGCAGCATCGCCCGGTGCTGCCGCCTACGCAGGCCCTCTGCTCCTTGCTCCATGCCGGTACGGGATGTGGCCAATTCCTGCAACAAGCACTTGCGCACGCAGTAGAATCATGGTATCATCCCCCCAGTCCGGCGCTGGGGC
>DAOUGZ010000286.1:0-25903 GCA_034428955.1 Anaerolineae bacterium
GCGTCAAAGAGGTCAGTGTTGTACTCGACAGTGGCCAGCAGGTCGCCGTCGGCTTCGGCCATGAGCAGCGTCAGGTCGAATTGGGCGATAGGCTGCTCGAGTGGCGTGGATTCGACAGTGAGCCGGCCGATCTCCAGGCGCCCTCCCCTTTCCCCCAGAGCAAAAGCGGAGAGACTCCCTCCTCCCGGCAGGCGCATCGTCTTCTCCCAGGCAAACATGGCCTGAAAGAGCGGCGAGCGACTGGGGTCGCGCACCGGCTGCAACCTCTCGACAAGCAGCGGGAAGGGCAGGCCGTCGTTCTCCAGGGCGCCGAGCACTGTAGTGCGCACCTGTCCCAGGAACTCGGTAAAGGCCAAGTCGCTGTGGACCTGCGCCCGCAGGACCAGGGGATTGACAAAGTAGCCGACGGTGCCCGCCAGCCCGGGAGTGCGCCCGGCAGCGGGCGAGCCCACCAGGATATCTTCCTGGCCGGTATAGCGATGGAGTAGCACCTGGAACGCCGCCAGCAAGGTCATATAGGGCGTGGCTCCCTGGGCGCGGCTGAGGGTACGCACCCCCTCTGCCAGGTCAGGGCCCAGCCGCAGCGACTGGGTGGCCCCGCGGAAAGTCTGCTGCGGTGGCCTGGGCCGGTCGGTGGGCAGATCGAGGGGCGGCAGATCGCCCTGGAGCTGCTTCTGCCAGTAGGCCCAGAGCGCCTCGCCCCGGGGCCCGGCGAGCATCGCCGCCTCGCGGCGCACGTACTCCACATAGCGCTGAGTCACAGGCCGCAGGGCCGCCGGCTCCCCGGTAACCCCGGCCGTATAGAGTAAGCCCAGGTCGCGCAAGAGCACCGCCTCCGACCAGAGGTCGGTGGCGATATGGTGAAAGGCCACAAGCAGGATGTGCTCCGTCGCCGAGCGCGAAAACACATGTGCGCGCATCATGGGGCCGCGCTCCAGGTCGAAGGGCCGGGCGCCTTCCTGCACCAGCCTTTCGCTCAGCTCCGCCTCGCTCCAGCCCGAGGCGTCCACCGCCTGGAAAAAAGCCGGCATGTGCTCGTGGACGCGCTGGAACGGCTCGCCCTGATGCGCGTGGATCGTCGTGCGCAGGGCAGGGTGGCGGTCCATCAGGCCCTGGAACGCGCCGTGCAGGGCGTCGACGTCCAGCTCTGTAGGGATGCGCAGGGCGCGCACGATGTGATAGGCCGTGCTCTCCGGCGCCAGTTGCTGCAAGAACCAGAGCGCCCGCTGCCCATAAGAGAGAGGGTGCTCTGAGGGCTCGCCGTCGGCGGGCTGCGCGGTTGCCTCCGCAGCGGATGAGAGCCCCTCCGCCACCTGCCCGGCGACCTGGCCAAGGCTGAGGCCCTGCAGCAGGTCGGGCACAGAGAGCCGCACACCCACATTGGCCTCCACAGCGTGCGCCAACTCGACGGCGCCGAGGGAATCCAGGCCGAGGGCCGTTAGAGGTTGCGCCGCATCCACCTGCGCCAGCGCGAGATGGAGTAATTGCGCAACCTCCTGCTGCAGCAGACCCTGCAGCAGCGCCCGGCGCTGAGCGGGCTCCACCGCGACCAGAACGTCCCGCGCCAGGAGCCGCTCTCCCCAACCAGCGACATGCGCCGGGGTCTCCGCCACAGCCGGCGCCGGCTCAGCCAGCGCCTGGTGCTCGATGACGGCGAGCGTCCCATCCAGATAGGCTGCCCGGCAAGCATGGCGCTGAATCTTGCCGCTGGAGGTCTTGTGGATGGTGCGCGGCTCGATCAAGACCACGTCGTACACCTGCGCATCATGCGCCGCTGCTACCGCGTGGCGGATGGCGGCGATGGCCTCCTGCGCCGCCGGCCCGGCGTCGACCGTGGCCTCCTGGACCAGCACCAACCGCTCCTCGCCGCCCACCTCCACTGCAAAGGCTGCACCGCATCCGGAGCGGAGGGCGGGATGGCTGCGCTCGGCGGTGAACTCGATATCCTGCGGGTAATGGTTGCGCCCGCGCAGGATGATCAGGTCCTTGAGGCGCCCGGTGACGACGACCTGATCATCCCTGACAAAGCCCAGATCGCCCGTGCGCAGGAAGGGTCCCTCACCGGTATCGGCGAGGTGCGCGAGAAAGGTCTCTTCCGTCTCTTGTGAGCGGTTCCAGTAGCCGCGCGCAACGCTAGGGCCGGCGACCCAGAGTTCGCCTACCTGCCCGGCAGGCAGACGCCGGCGCGATTGCGGCTCGACCGCGCAAACCTCCACGCCTGGGCATACACGCCCCGACCCCACCAGCGTCTGCGAATCGACGGCGCCGGCCTGCGCCGCGACGACGCGGCGCTGCTGCAGATCGGCCTTGCGTAGAGCATAGCGGGGCGGCAACGGGCCGTCGTGCCCGCCCGAGACGATGAGCGTGGCCTCCGCCAGCCCGTAGCAGGGCGTAAAGGCCTCCGGGCGAAAGCCGTGCGGCGCAAAGGCCGCGGCAAAGCGATCCAGCGCTTCCGGACGGATCGGTTCGGAGCCGTTAAAGGCGACCTGCCAACTGCTCAGGTCGAGAGTGGCTCGCCTCTCGGGGGGCACTTTGCGCACGCAGAGATCAAAGCCAAAGTTGGGGCCGCCGGCGACCGTCACCCGGTAACGCGAGATGGCCTCCAGCCAGCGGAACGGATCCGCCAGGAAAGCCAGCGGCGACATGAGCACGGCCCGAAAGCCGCTGAACAGGGGCTGCAGGATACCGCCGATCAGGCCCATATCGTGATAGGGAGGCAGCCAGAGGGCAGCTACGCTCTCGGGACCAAGCCGCAGAGCGCCGGCAATCAGGGCCGAGTTATGCAGCAAGTTGCCGTGGCTGAGCATGACGCCCCTGGGCACACCGGTCGACCCGGAGGTGTACTGCAGGAAGGCAAGACTCTCGGGGCCGATCCCGGGCCTGCACCAACCCTCAGCCGTCCCCTCAGACACAGAGTCAGTGGCCAGCCACTCCAGGGCAGCCATCTCGGGCGCTTCGGCGAGCAAAGACCAAGCCAGGCTCACGACAGATTCGGTAGCAAGCGCGACGGTCGCCCCAGCGTCCGCGGCGATAGCACGGAGGCGCGGCAGCGTGCGCGCAGGCCGCGCCAGGTCCGGCGGGTAAGCCGGCACCGCCACAACCCCCGCATACAGACAGCCGAGAAAGCCCGCAATGTACTCCAGGCCCGGCGGGTAGAGGAGGAGAGCACGCTCTCCTCCTCTACTACGAGCCTGCAGGGCCACGGCTATCGCTCTGGCCTGGCGATCCAAAGCGGCCAGAGATAGGTGGGCCTCCTCCCTCTCTCCGTCGAGCAGAAACGTAAAGACCGGTGATTCGGCCTGGTGCATCGCCCGCCAGCGCAGAACATCAACAATGGTGCTGCAATGGGCGAGTTCGTCAGGTACAACGTCAGGCATGATGAACGTTTGCTCCGCTTCTTTCGCTAGCAGGCCCCCCTGGGATAAAGGCGCCGTGCTTCAGGTTAGGGGCCGGTTTCTAGGGCAGGTCCACACTGCCGAACAGGTTGTTCAAGACCTCGCCGATGCGGTCTCGCAGCAGGTCCAGAAAGTAAGAGACCGCCGCGGTCACCGAGGAAAAGCTGCCCTCGTGCACATCGCCCCGAAGATGCTGCCAGGCCTCGTCGACCAGTTCCTTCTGGCTGTAGACGCCGGGCTCTCCGTGGTACATGAACTCGTTCACGTCCATCATCCAGGGGCTTACATCCACCTTCTGGCCCGATGGAAGCGTGGCCGAGTTCGCCAGGTCACGCCACCATCCGGAGTCCATCCGGCCATAGACCCAACCCCCATCGCCCAAGACATGCCATCCGTCCCCCTGCCCTTCAATCAGCGGCGCCTCGGACTCCGGGGATGCCCACTGGCCATCCGGTGGTGCTGCAGGGGCTCCCTCCTCAGGGTTCGGCACAGGCGGAGTTGGCGCCAATTCGCCGGCTGCCCTGCCGAGCGCCTCGAGTTCATTAACAGCCCCTTGCCAGTCTCCCCGCTCCGCAGCCTCACCGGCCTGTTGCACGTGCTCGCCAACTGCCTGCTCCCAGCCTTCAGGCAGAGGGTCCTGCGCACTCACGGTCGAGGCCACCGTAGCGACCGAGATCACGGCCACCAAGGCCACCAGAGCCACCAATTTGCCCAAGCTTCTCCTCTGTACCATCTTCTCCTCTCCTGCGGCCGGAGCAATGGCAGGCGCCCCAGCGCAACATCGGCGAACATAGCCGTCCGGGCGTCAACCACGAGGTGCTCCAGCCTGCGAGGAAATCGGGGAGTAACCGGCACTTCTTTAGCAAGAGCCATGCCATCGCCACCAACTGGGTTTTTGTCATGATGGGGATAGCGGGGTAAGATAGCCTTCACGCCGCCCTGAGTGCCATCACCTCGCCGGCGGCGAATCCGGCAGAAACGGCTTGGGGAAGAAGAGACAACGTGCACAATAAAAGACCGGCAATCTCACGGTCGAGCCGCCGTTCAGAGCGCCGGGCGGCTGGCCTGGGCGTGCGCCAACGACCCGGCTATTCTTGGGCCATTCTGGCCGGGTGTGCGACCATCCTCTGCTTTGGGGTAGGGGCAGGGTGGTACGCGATGATCGTCCTGCTATCGCCCGTCACCGCCGACCTGGGCTGCAGTCACAGTGCCTACTCGCTCAGCTCCAGCCTGTATATGCTGCTCTCTCTCCTGGGGGCGCCCCCTGTGGGGCTGCTTCTCGATCGTTGGGGGCCGCGGCGGGTCATCCTGGGCAGCACCGTGCTCAACGGGGGGGCCTGGCTGCTCATCAGCCAGATTGGGCGGCTCGGGCCGGGCACGGGCCTGGCCCAGCTCCACGCCCTCTATGGCCTGACCGGCCTCTCCAGCGCCGGCATGAGCAGCATCGCCTGCGCTGTGATCATCGCCCGTTGGTTCCGCGAGCGACAGGGCCTGGCTAACGGAATCGCCCACATCGGCGCGAGCCTGCCGGGGCTGATCCTCGTACCGCTTTCGGCGCCATTCATTGCTACCCACGGCTGGCGGGCGCTCGCTGCCCTCATCGGTGGGCTGACCCTGGCTATATGCCTGCCCATCGCCCTCTGGGTGCTGCGCGAGAGCCCCCCGGGCACCGAGGCCGAGGCTCCCCGCTTCCGCCTAGTCCGCGGACCCAGCATGCGGGAGACGCTACACACGCTCCCCTTCTGGCTGATCGGCGGCGCCTACCTCTTTTCCGATTCCGCTCACCAGGCCGTATCACTGCACGCCCTCTCCTTCCTGACGGGCCGCGGGCTGACCATGGCGGCAGCCTCGAACGTGTGGAGCCTCTTGGCCCTTGGCGGTGTCATCGGCAAGCTCGTCCTCAGCCACGCCGCAGACCGCACCTCGCCGCACGCCGTGTCCATCGTCTCCATGCTCTTGTCTACGATTGGGCTGGCGGCAGGGCTTCTCTGGCCGGGTCCTGTGGCATCCGCCTTTTTCGCCTTCACCTTCGGCCTGGGGATGGGCGGCCGTCTGGCTTGCCGCCCGCCGCTCGTCGAGAGCCAGTTCGGATTGCGCGCCTTTGGCACGATCTCCGGCGCCGTATCGCTGATGACCCTCCCCGGCGTCGTGCTTGGCGCGCCGCTGGCAGGCCTGCTCTTCGACCGCACCGGCAGCTATAACTCGGCCTTTCTCATCTTTGCCGGGGCGTTCTTGCTCGCCGCCATCCTGCTCGGCCTCTCCTCTTGGCAGCGGAGAGTGGCCGCTGCCGGCATGTGAACCTTTGGGCGCCAACCCGTCGACTCACGACGTGGCGCTCTGCTCGCCGTGTATGCCGCCCTTCAATAGCCGACGCGGCTCCCACGCCGCGCTGCCCCTCGCAATGGCGAGTTGTTCGCCGTAGCGAAAGGCAGTGCGGCGTGGGAGCCGCGTCGGCTGGTGATTCAGGGGCAGCGAGGGAGTCCTCCGCGAGCGGCTCGTGGGATCAATTCACACAAGCGGCCAAACAAGCGAGCTGAGGGCAGCCCAGCGCCTGGGCGCATACCTCGGAACCGGCGCCTCCTGGGGCACGTCCCGAGCTCGCTCAACACCCCGTCCTTTGCGATTTGGCCACCTTATGCTCGCGCGGGACTCCCCCTTCGACAACGAGGGGAGTCCTCCGCGAGCGGCGCAAGCAGCCAAATCACACAGGCGGCCAAACAAGCGAGCTGAGGGCAGCCCAGCGCCTGGGCGCGTACCCAAACCGGCGCCTCCTGTTCACAGCGTCGGGGCGCAGTGCTTCCCCTCTTTGCTCTTTTTCCCGTAGCCCCTACTCCTCTTGGGAGCGCGCCTCGACATTGGACAACTTTTCGATGACCTTGATCACGGCCGAGTGGTCCAACTCGCCCCAACCATTGGCCTGCATGGCGCTAAAGAGTTCGTGGGCCAGCGCCGAGGCAGGCAGCGAACAGCCGTAGGCACGCGCCGTCTCGCGGATGATATTCAGGTCCTTGTAGTGGAAGCGGCTGCGGAAGCCGGGCGCGAAATCCCCCTTGACGATGCGTGGCCCGCGCACGTCCATCACACGCGTTTGGGCATAGCCGCCACTGAGCACTTCGATCACGACCGCCGGATCCACGCCCGCCTTGGCGCCCAACACCAGCGCCTCGGCCATGCCGATAAAGTTGAGTGCGACCTGGATCTGGTTGCAGGCCTTGACCGTCTGCCCGGCGCCGCTCTGACCGCAGAGGATGGGCTTGCCCATGATCTCGAGCAGAGGCTTGGCCCGCTCAAAGATTGCGGCGTCGCCGCCGACCATGATCGAAAGCGTCGCGTTCTGCGCCCCCACGTCGCCGCCGGAGACGGGCGCATCCAGCATCGGGCAGCCCTTCTCCGCCGCAGCCTCGGCGACCTTGATGGCCACCGTCGGCTGGATCGTGGACATGTCAATGAGCAGCGTATCGGGCCGGACGCCCTGCAGAACGCCGTCCTCCGCCAGATAGACCTTTTCCACATCCGGCGAATCCGGCACCATCGAGATGACCACATCGCTGCGAGCAGCCACGTCCCGGCACGACTCGCCGCGTTCTGCCCCTTGGGCGACGATTGCGTCCACCGCCGCCGGCACCACATCGTAGGCGACGACCGGGTGCCCCGCCTCGAGGATATGCCGCGCCATATGGCGGCCCATGATCCCAACCCCTATGAATCCTACCGTCTCTTTGGCCATCTGTCTCTCTCCTGTACTCTCGCCCACGGGCTGCACAACAGCCTGCAGGCACCGTCTCGATTAGGCGGGCAACGAGCGGCGGGAGGCGTAGCCCCAGCCACTCTCCACCGGCCAGTGCGGCAGCGGCTCCGACAGGCAGGGCGCCTGCGGCACCCGAGCGCCAACTCCCAGACCCGCTGCATGCAGCACTATGCCAAGTATAGCACAATTCGGCAAATCGGGGGCTGGATCCGAACACCCATCTTTCGTTTGCCCAGGTGCCGAAGAGGAGTAAGATAGTTTCAAGAGCGGTATGCACAGGCGGGTACGTCCACAACCAAACCGAGGAGATGAGCATCATGGCAGGCAAAGAGAAGCTGATCCGAGTCGGCGTGATTGGCGTCGGGCGTGGGCAGACGTTCATGGACCAGGCGCCGCACGCCGGCATGGAGCTCGTCGCCATCTGCGACACCTGGCAGGAGCGGCTCGACGAGGTCGGCAAGAAGCATGGCATCGCCACCTATACGGACTATGACCGCTTCCTCGAGCACGACATGGACGCGGTGGTACTGGCCAACTATTTCCACCAGCACGCGCCCTTTGCCATCAAGGCGCTCAAGGCCGGCAAGCACGTCATGAGCGAGTGCGCCGCCTGCAACACCCTGGCCGAGGGCGTGGCCCTGTGCCGCGCCGTCGAGGAAACCGGCCTCATCTACATGTTCGCCGAGAACTATCCCTACACCGCCTTTAACCAGGAAATGGCCCGCCTGTACAAGGCCGGCGAGATCGGGCGCGTCCTCTATGCCGAGGGCGAGTACAACCACCCCGGCAGCTTTGCGTGGGCGATGGGCATCTCGCCGGGCCTGCGGCACTGGCGCAACAACATGCCCACCACCTACTACTGCACCCATGCCATGGCCCCGCTGATGATGATCACCGACACCATGCCGGTGCGGGTCAACGGCTTTGCGCCGCCCCTGCCGGAGGATAGCCCGCGCAAGCGCCTCTGGCGCCAGAAGGACATGGGCGGCATCATCATGGCCCAGATGGACAACGGGTCGGTGTTCAAGCTCTTGCAGGGCGGGCTGCCCGGGCACAGTATCTTTTACCGGCTGCACGGCGAGTTTGGCCTGATGGAGACCGGCCGCGGCCCCGGCTACTGGGGTCCGCAGAGCATCCGCCTCGTGCATGACGAGTGGGACCTCAAGCCCGGCCAGGTGCCCGAAAAGATCTATTACCCCCAGTTCCCCGACTGGGCCAAGGACGCGGCGAGTGCCGGCCACGGCGGCGGCGACTTTTTCACCAACCACTACTTTGCCGAGGCCATCCGCAGCGGCGAGCAACCCTACCTGAACGTGTACCGCGGCGTGGCCATGTCGGTCATCGGCATCCTGGCCTGGAAGAGCGTCCTGGACAACGGCAACAGCTATGCCGTGCCCGATTTCACCAGCGAGGAATCGCGCCGGGCCTACGAGAACGACCACTGGTGCCCGATGAATCTGGATGACCCCAATGCGCCGCCCCTCCACTCTCGCGGCAAGCAGCGCGACGTCATCCCGGAGAACCTGGAAGAGGCGCGCCAGATCTGGATCAAGATGGGCTACAAGGGCGAGGATATGTAGCTGCCCCAGCCGCTTGTGAAAGCAGGAACGGGTGCGCTCCGATGGAGGCACACCCGTTCCTGCTTCCCAGGGAAATTCGGTCAGGCTTTGCCCCAGAGGATGCTCTCCTTCTCCTCCTCCGTGCGCTGGGCCAGCCAGCCCGCATAGTCCTCCTCGATGGCCTCGGTCCATTTGGTGTCCATCTGGCTGGAGGTGTACACCCCCTCGCGCAGCCGCGTGAAGCCAAAGGCCTCGCGCAGGCGCATGCTCTCCGAATGCTCCACCACCTTCTGGGCCAGATGCGGCGGGATGAAGAGAATGCCCGAGTAGGTACCCAGGACCACATCGCCCGGCATGCAGGTGGCCTCGCCGATGCGACAGGGCACGTTCAGCCCTACCAGGGTCACATCGGCAATGGCCGTGGGGTCGATGCCCTTGCAGAAGGTGCAAAAGTCGGGTATCCCAAGGATCTGCTGGGCGTCGCGGATGCCGCCGTTGATGACCTGGCCGCGGCCGGTGCGCGTGGCGATGGCGGTGGAGAGGTTTCCGCCTGAGAACGTCCCCTTGTAGACCTTGCCGAAGAGGTCGATGACCGGCACATCATCCTTCACCAGGGTCTGGATGAGCCACGAGTTCATCTCGCCGACCCGGCCCTCCTGCTCGTGCCCATATTGCATCAGATAGTCATGCAGGTCCGGCCGGCTGGGGACGAACACGCCCGTCACCGCCCGACCGACCAGGGTTCGATCGGGATGCAGGTTGATCCAGTTCCCCTCGAACTGGCGACAATAGCCCTGCTGCCAGCAGACGCCCCAGGCCTCCTCCGTCGTCACGTAGGCCATGCGCCGCAGGATGTCATCCGGCACGCGCGGGCGCCCGTCCTCAAAGCGCTCCCCCGTCCACAGAGGTGTGAGCTGGATGATGTCTTCACGAGAGCCGAACTGCATTCCCATTCCTCCTGTACCCTAACTCCACAACCTGTCATGCGACCAGCGATCATTCCACTCATCCGTGGGCTCCCACAAGCCGGGGATGCGCGGACTGAGGTGGGCGGCGATGACCTCATCGTCCAGGTCCTCGATGCCCAGCCCGGGCCGGTCGGGGACGGTGATAAAGCCATCCCGGATGAGCGGCTTGGGCAGGCCGACGGCCAGGTCGCCCCACCAGGGGCAGTCCACCGAGTGGAACTCGACGGCCAGCAGGTTTGCCGTCGCCGCCGCTACGTGCACCGCCGCCATACAGCCAATAGGGCTCTCGGCCATGTGCAGGGCCATGGCGACGCCGTGCTCCTCGGCCATGTCGCCGATCTTTTTCGTCTCCAGGATGCCGCCAGCAGTCAGCACATCGGGATGGATGACCGACACGCCCCGCGCCTCGAGCAGCGGCCGAAAGCCCTCTTTCAGGTAGATATCCTCCCCGGTGCAAATGGGCACCGCGCACGACTGGGAGAGGCGCACGTACTGATCCGTGTACTGCCAGGGAACCGGGTCCTCCAGCCAGGCCAGGTTGTACTTTTCCAGGCGGCGGGCCAACCGGATGCAATCCTCCACGGCGATATGCCCCAGGTGGTCCACGGCCAACGGCAGCTCGTAGCCGACGATGTCACGCACCTCGGCCACGTACTGCTCCAAGAGGTCCAGCCCCTTCTCTGTGATGTGCACGCCCGTGAATGGATGGGCCACGTTGTTGAGGTTGTACCAGCGGTTGCGCGCCCAGCGGGCCTCCTCAGCCGTGCTCTCACCGGCGGCACGAGCCGCCCTGCCGGCCTGGCGCATCGCCTCCAGGTACCCCAAAGGCGCGCTGAGGGTGCCCGGCTCGTGGCGCAGCAGGCCGATGCCCAGATCCATCTTGGCAAAGGTAAAGCCCAGCTCGACACGCTGCTTCAGCGCCTCGCCCATGGCACGCGCCGTGTGGTCGCGCGAGGCCGTATCGCAGTACATGCGCACCCGCTCGCGGAACTTGCCGCCCAGCATCTGGTAGACGGGCACGCCGTAGGCCTTGCCGGCCAAGTCCCACAAGGCCACCTCGATCCCGCTGACGCCGCCGCCCTGCCGGGCGTGGCCGCCGAACTGCTTGATGCGCCGGAAGAGCCGGTCCACATCGCAGGGGTTCTCGCCCAATAGGCGGCTCTTGAGGGCCTGGGCATAGAGCTTGTCGGCGCCGTCGCGCACCTCACCCAGGCCCACCAGCCCTTGGTTGGTGTAGACCTTGAGCAGCGTGCACGGCATGGGCGCGCCGACGATATCGGCAAAGCGCAGGTCGGTGATGCGCAGCGCCGACGGCCGCGAGCCGGTGCGGATGTGCGCCAGTGTCTGCTCATAGTCCAAGTCTGTCATTCTCTGCTACTCCCCATTGCCCGCGTAGACGGCCTCGCAGAGCCCCTTTACGTAGCCGATAGCGAAAAGGCGGCCGATTGACGAATAGCCGGCGTGCTCGTTGCTGTCGCCCTCCATCGTGGGCACGTGGTCCGGCCGCAGCACGCCGTCAAAGCCGATGTCGCGGTAAGCCTGCAGGCAGGCCAGCATGTCCGTCTGCCCATCGTCGTGAAAGGTCTCTTGAAAGCGCTCAGCCGTGCCGCGGACATCGCGAAAGTGGACGAAAAAGATCTTGCCCTGGCGGCCAAAGTGGCGAATGGCGCCGGGCAGTTCGTCGGTCATGAGGGCAAAGTTGCCCTGGCAGAAGGTGATGCCGTTGACCGGGCTGGGCACGAGGTCCAGCAGTCGCTGATAGTTCTCGATGCTGCGCATGATGCGCCCCAGGCCGCGGATAGGCGAGAGTGGCGGATCATCGGGGTGCATAGCCAGCTTGACGTTCGCCTCTTCGGCTACCGGCACCACGCGCTGCAGGAAATACTCCAGGTTCTCCCACAGCCGCTCCTCGCTGACCGTGCCGTACTCGGTCAGCGGCGCATTGCGCATCAGGGCATGGTCATAGCCTGTGGTCAGCGCGCCGCCACGGGTGGGGATCGTCGTCGACGTGCGCAGCCAGTTGAACACGGGCATCCACTCATAGCACCAAACGGGGATGCCCAGCGCGCCCATATTGCGAATCAGGTCACAGGCCGTCTCGATCTCCTCATCGCGGCCGGGCAGGCCGAGCTTGGCCCGCGTCAGCGGCGGCCGGCTCTCCAGCACAGCCAGCTCAAAGCCGGCGCTCTCGTAGGCCGTCTTGAGGCGCAGGAGCGACATATAGCTCCAGGGCAGCTCCTCCCGCGACACATCGAGCCCGCGGCTGAAATCCATCGTGCCCACAACATGCTCGATGCCGCACTGCCGGGCCAGCCTCCATAGAGGCGACGGCCGAGGCGGCAACACTTCGGCGATCTTGATCACGTGGTGTTCCTCTCAGTCTTGTTTCTCTAGCGTCTTCTGGCCGGCCAGGACATCCGTGCCCTTGGCGCTGACCCCCAGGCAGATGCGTGCGCTGGTGCCGCCATCCACCAGCAGGACCTGGCCGTTGACGTAGCGAGCCTCGTCGGAGGCCAGGAAAGCGACCACAGCCCCGATATCCTCCGGCTGGCCGATGTGGCCGACGGGGATTTCGTGGTCGAACATGTGGGGGTCGTAGCCGGGGACGACCTGGTGGAACTTGTCCACATGAACGGCACCCGGGGCGACGCAGTTAACGGTGATATGCCGAGGGCCGAGCTCGAGCGCCAACTGGCGGGTCATGGCGTTCAGCCCGCCCTTGCTGGCGGCGTAGGCGGCCATGTGCGGGTAGGTCAGCATGCTGTGGATGGAACTGATCATGATAATGCGGCCGCCGCCCGATTTGATCATCTCCCGCACGGCGGCCTGGCTACAGAGGAATGCGCCCTTTAGGTTGGTATCGATCACCCAGTCCCACTGCTCCTCGCCAAGTTCCAGGAACGGCACGTGGGGGTCCACGCCGGCGTTGTTCACCAGAATGTCCAGCCGGCCCAGGGCCTCCACCGCCTGGCGGACCATGGCCTGCACCTCGGCAGCTCTAGACACATCGGCCCGCACGGTCAGCGCTCGGCGACCCAGCGCACGAATGCGCGCCGCGACCTCCTCGGCCCCGGCTGCGCTATGCGCATAGTTGACAACGACATCGGCACCCTCGCGGGCCAGGCTGAGAGCGATCCCCACCCCCACACCCTTTCCGGCCCCCGTGACGATAGCGACTCGATCCTTGAGCCTCACGGCACATCCCTCCAGACCCAGCGGCTCCGCCGGCTCGCTCCCGGCGACGAGCAAGCAAGCTACGGTTTTTGCCCAGAATCTGGAAGGTATTATACCCCACGCCCCAGCCAGGGCAAGAAGTGCAGAACCGCTGGGCAGGACGATTGAGGAGTAACCTGCCGAGCAGACAGGTCGCCGCGCCGTGATTTGACGAGCGCACGCTCCGGAATATAATAGTTAAACATCTTAACCATTTCAAGAGTTAACTAATGCGAGGCTACCATGACCATCCCTGCGTCGCCTCCCGAACAGGCCCTGCCGGTCGCCATCGAGCGCATCTGGGAGGTCCTGCCGCCAGCCTGGAACCAGATCCGGGCCAACGTGCGGGCCATCGCCTGCGACCGGTTTGGCATCAGCGTGCAGCAGTTCCGCATCCTGCGCCTCATCGGCCGGGGCACGTGTTCGGTGAGCGAACTGGCATCAACAAGCCTGATCAGCCGACCGGCCGTCAGCCAATGCGTTGACGGGCTGGTCGAACGGGGCCTGGTCAGCCGGGAGCAAAGCGAGCGGGACCGGCGCCGCATCAAGCTGGCACTGACCCCAAAGGGCGCGGACGCGCTTGCGGTCGTCTTTGAAGAGAACCGCTGTTGGATGGCGCAGAGGCTGGCCTCGCTCAGCCCCGAGGAGATGGGCAGTATCATCGCCGGCATGCAGGCGCTCCGGCGCGCCATCGTAGAGGGCTGATGCCGGCGCTCAGCGAGAGATAGACGGACCCAAACCCATGAATCATCTCGGCAAGCTCGTTCGTTTTCTGCGACCCTATCGGCACCTTGCGCTACTGTCTCTGGTCCTCCTGACCTGTTTGGTGTTCATGGACCTGGCCATCCCCCGGCTGATCCAGCGGATCATCGACCAGGGGATCAAGCAGCAGAATATGGGCATCGTCCTGCAGACCTCGGCGGTCATGCTCACCATCTCGGCCGTGAGCACCCTGGTCGCCATCGGCAACAACATCGCCTCCATCCGCGTGGGCGAGGGCGTTGCCCGTGACCTGCGCGAGGCGCTCTTTATCCACATCCAGTCCTTCTCCTACGGCAACATAGACCGCTTCACCACCGGGCGCCTCATGGTGCGCCTCTCCAGCGACGTCAGCGCCGTGCAGCGGGTCTTTCAGGTCTCACTGCGTATCGGCACGCGCGCCCCCCTGATGATGGTCGGCAGCCTGATCCTCATGTTCAGCACCAGCCGCGAGCTGGCTCTGACCATGGCGCCCCTGCTCGTGGTCACCTCCGTGGTCATTATCATCTTTAGCATCAAGATGGAGCCCCTGTTCCGCAGCTTGCAGCAAAAGCTGGACCGGTTGAACACCGTCCTGCAAGAGAACATTGCCGGAGCGCGCCTGGTCAAGGCCTTTGTCCGCGCTGAGCACGAGAGCGCACGCTTTCAAGTCACCAACGAGGACTTTGCCCGGCGAAGCATTGACGTGATGCAGTTCATGTCTACCATGTCGCCGGTGCTGACCATCTTTGTCAACATCGGCCTGGTCATCGTCATCTATGCCGGCGGCCTGCGGGCTATCGGGGGCAGCATATCGATCGGGCAGATCGTAGCCTTTACCAACTATTTGCTCTCGACCATGTCCCCTCTGATCATGATGACCATGCTCGCCAACACCTGGGCCAACGGCATCGCCTCGGCGCGGCGCATCAACCAAGTGCTGGATACCGTGCCCGACGTCCGCGATGAGCCCAAGGCTCTGCCCCTCCCCGCCGGCGCCCAGGCGCGGGTCACCTTCCGCAACGTCAGCTTTAGCTACAACGGGCAGCCGGACAGCCTGGTCCTCAAAGACGTCAGCCTGCAGGCCGCGCCCGGCGAGACCGTGGCCATCCTCGGCGCCACCGGCGCCGGCAAGACGACCCTCGTCAACCTGATCCCGCGCTTTTACGACCCCTGCGCCGGGCAGGTGCTGATCGACGGCATCGACGTCCGCAGCCTGGAGCAAGATTCGCTGCTGGCCCAGATCGGCATCGTACCCCAAGAGACCATCCTCTTCTCCGGCACCGTGCGCGACAACATCCGCTACGGGCGCCCCGAGGCGAGCGACGACGAGGTCATCGCCGCCGCCCAGGCCGCCCAAGCCCACGAGTTCATCCTGCAACTGCCGCAGGGGTACGACACCCACATCGAAGAGCGCGGCGCCAACCTTTCCGGGGGGCAGAAGCAGCGCATCGCCATCGCCCGCGCCCTCGTCACCCAGCCCAAGATCCTGATCTTTGACGACAGCACCAGCTCTGTCGACGTCGAAACCGAGACCAAGATCCAGGACGCACTGCGCCAGATCATGCGCGGCCGCACCTGCTTTGTCGTCGCTCAGCGCATCAGCACCGTGCTGCGGGCCGACAAAATCGTGGTCCTCGACAAGGGCCAAGTCGCTGCCCAGGGCACGCATGCCGAGCTGATGCAGACCAGCCCCATCTACCGTGAGATCTATGAATCCCAGTTGGGCAACGGGCTGGACCAAGACCAGATTCCGCACTCGCGGAGGGTAAGGGACGGATACACCAAGGTCGCAAAGCGGTAGGGGCGGGGTGATCGCGCCCCTACCGCCGGAAGCTTCCGCAGGGGCTGAGCAGTTGCATAGGAGCTTTTATGGTTAAACGAACCCGAGGCCGAAGTACAACTTACGCCGACCTCCGCGGCCGCATGATGGGCCGGGGCGGCCGGGGGCGCTTTGCCCGCGTGGAAAAGGCCAAGGACCCGCGCCGGGCGCTGGCGCGCCTCCTGCCCTTTCTGTGGCCTTTCCGGACGGCGCTGCTGCTCGTCGTGGCCTTTGTTGTGACCTATACCCTCCTGGGCCTGGCGGGGCCGTATCTGATGGGCCTGGCCATCGACCGCTTCATCGCCGGTGCCGACGTGGCCGGGCTGGCGCGCATCGCCGTCCTCATGCTGGTCACCTACCTCCTGAGCAACACCTGCGAGGCGGCCGCCAACTGGACCATGGCGCGCGTCTCGCAGCGGGCGCTGAGGAACGTCCGCCGCGACCTCTTTGAGCACCTGCAGGGCCTCTCCATCGGCTTTTTCGACACCCACCCCGCCGGCGAGCTGATGAGCCGCCTGACCAACGACATCGACGCCATCAACCAGGCCGTCTCGCAGAACGTGACGTCGCTCCTGGCCAGCGTGCTCTCCCTCGGGGGTATCCTCGTGACCATGTTCATCCTCAACCCCTGGCTGGCGCTGACTACGCTGGTTGTCGTGCCCATCATGCTCTGGTTCGCCGAGTTTGTCGCCCGCTACACGCGTCGCGGGTTCCGCGAGTTGCAAACGCGCCTGGGCGCGCTGACCGGCGTCATGGAGGAGGCCATCAGCGGGCAGAAGGTGGTCAAAGCCTTCCGCCGCAACCAGTCGGCCATCGAGGCTTTCCGCAAGGAGAACGAAGCCGTCTACCGCTCGGCCGTCTACGCCAACACCTACGCCATGATGCTCATGCCGCTGACGGGCGTGCTGGGCAACTTTTTCGTCATCGTCCTGGCCGGCCTGGGCGGCTGGCTGGCGCTGCAAGGCCTGGCCACGGTGGGCATGATCGCCACCTTTATCCACTATGGCCGCAACTTTGTCCAGCCCCTGCGCCAACTGGCCAATATGTACAACGCCATCCAGGCCGCACTGGCCGGCGCGGAGCGGGTCTTTGACATCATCGACACCCCTCCGGAGGTGCCCGACCCGCCCGACGCCCTCCCCCTCGAGACCACGCAGGGCCACGTGCGCTTTGAGGAGGTGCGCTTCGGCTACGCGCCGGACGTGCCCATCATCAAAGGCATGAGCCTCGAAGCCCGGCCCGGGCAGACCATCGCCCTCGTCGGCCCGACCGGCGCGGGCAAGACGACGATTATCAACCTGCTCAGCCGCTTTTACGAAATCCAGGGCGGCCGGATCACGATAGACGGCCAGGACATCCGCGACATCCGCAAGGCCGACCTGCGGCGCCAGCTCGGCATAGTCCTACAAGACACCTTTCTCTTTGCCGACACCGTCATGGAAAACATCCGCTACGGCCGGCTGGAGGCCAGTGATGAGGAGGTCATCCGCGCTGCCGAAATGGCCGAGGCGGACCCCTTCATCCGCCAGCTCCCCCAGGGCTATCAGACCCTGCTCTCCGAGCGCGCCGGCAACCTCAGCCAGGGCCAGCGCCAGTTGCTCGCCATCGCCCGCGCCATCCTCGCCGAGCCGGCCATCCTCATCCTCGACGAGGCCACCAGCAGCGTCGACACGCGCACCGAAGCGCGCATCCAGCAGGCACTGCTGCGCCTCATGCAGGGGCGGACCAGCTTTGTCATCGCCCACCGCCTCAGCACCATCCGCGACGCGGACAATGTGGTGGTCATCAACCGGGGGGAGATCGTGGAGCAGGGGACCCACCAGGAGCTGCTCGACAAGCGCGGCTTTTACCACCACCTGTACGTGAGCCAGTTCAAGGGGCAGGCGATCTGAGGGGCAGGCACACGCTCGGCCCCAATGCGCTGACTCCGGCCCCATGGCGAGAAGCGCCAGAGGCCGGCACGAGATCGTCCCCGGGCGGCTTCCCGGCCGTGAGTGGCGACAGTCGTGTTTGGTAGAGCGCCTTTGACGCCTATCCACGAATGTATATACTATGCGCTGTCTTCCAACAACCCCCTTCACCCCTGGCACCATCTCACCAGAGCAGCAGTGAGCGCTGCCTCAACGCCGCACACAGGGGATCTTTGCGCTGTGCATCGTAGAGGAGGCAATCAGCATGAACAGACACAGAACTCTTGCTCAGTGGATCTGCACGTTCGGCCTGCTCGCTGCGCTGGCTCTCACCGCTGCCTGCAGCACGCCGGCCACACCCACCCAGCCGCCGCCCGCCACCGTAGCGGCCACGGACGTCCCGCCGACGGCGATTCCGCCCACCGAAGCGCCCACCGAAGCGCCAACCGAAGCCGCGGAGGAGCCCGGCTTGGTGCCCGCCACCGCCGCTTGCGAGAGCCTGGAGCCGGCAGTGTTCAAGGCGCTGGGCGTGGAGGTCGAGGTAGCCGAGGTCCCCTTCACGGATCCCCTGAGTGACAAGGCCGGCACCGCCTGCGAGCTGCTGGTCAAGGACACGGGCGAGTTCTTTGAAAGCGTGGACGTCGTGATGGAGGCGCTCCAGCTCGTCTTTGAGTCTCACGGTTGGACGGAAGACAACCACTATGTCGCCGACGGCCCCACCGGCACCGCCCGCGGCTTTCGCCAGGACGATGCGCTCGCCATCGTCAGCGTCCAGTGGGAGCCTTCCCCCGATGCCGATTGCCCGGACGACGTGATCATCTCCGAATGTGACCTCGAGCCGGAGCAGATGCTGTTTACGGTCTCGATCCAGTGCGTGCAGGGCCTGTAAGGCCAACCAAAAGCGGCCAACCCCGCAGGGGTCCAGGACCCCTGCGGGGTTGGCCGCTTTTGCTATCCGTAAAGGCCTGGCGCCACCATCACCACCTCGCGGGCGGAGCACGGCCGGTCAGGCCTCTGGGGAGGGATACCCATCGTGGACGCGCCCGACGTTGTTGGTGCCCCGTCAGGCCTGGCCCGGTTGTCGCAACTGATCGAAACAGGCCCGGCAGTAGACAGGCCTGATGCCGGTGGGCTGGAATGGGACCTCGGTCTCCACCCCGCACTGCGCGCAGACAACGGGATGCATCTGGCGAGGACCCGCGGCGAGTTCGTTCATCCGGCTGCGCCGGACCCGGCGGCAGTCTGGGCAGCGCTTGGGCTCGTTCTGAAAGCCCTTTGTGGCAAAGAACTCTTGCTCGCCGGCGCTAAAGAGAAAAGTCGCACCGCAGTCGTTGCAGGTCAGGGTCTTGTCAACGTAGCTCACGGATACCCTCCTTTGGCTGGTGAACACTCGTTTGCCGTCGGACCAGCCCACCTCAACTCTCCCCACAACCACTGCGCTCTCAGACAGAGCGGGTCATGGCACCGAAGCAGGCAGTCCACTCCCAAAACCAGTGTTAACAAGTATAGTACACTCCAGCAGCTTGGAGGGCGCGCGAGGATTTTTCTAAGAAACCTCTAAGAATACGACCGCATCGGATTATGGCCGTGGCCTTGGGAAAGGCCAGATCACGCGAGGCGGTTGTCCGAAGGCAAGAAGAAGGGCCTCCCCAAACAGAGAAGGCCCAATCCCCGATACGGGGCCGGGAAAGGTGGAAGCCGATCCACTTCTTGTGGTCTCAATAGGCCGGATGGGATTCGAACCCATACGGGCAATGCCCAGCGGATTTTAAGTCCGCAGCGTCTGCCATTCCGCCACCGGCCCAGATCATACTATATATAGTATCAGGGTACTGCTTGGACCACTAGATATTGTGGTTGGGCTTCCTACTCGACGTTCCGGTTATTGCGAGTCTTCCGGACTCCAAAGCAGGTTCTGGCCATCGCAAGTCCGCAGGACTTGCAGTCCGCAGCGAAGCCAGTTCGTTCGGCCCTCGCAGAATCACTAACCAACAGCTGGCTGCGCCATGCACAGATGGTACCATAGGTTGAGGTCGTGTGCAAGTGCTGGGATGTCCTAATGTGTCCCAATGACCCATTCTCGCCCCGTATCGATGTCTATGTCCCGCGCGGCTTGGGGAAGCTTGCCCACTACGCCAACTATGCGGCCAGGCATAGTGTGGTTGTCCCAGCAGCCCATAGGGCAGCGAGGCCACGCACGGCAAGGGCAGACTGCATGACCCGCAGATACCGTTCTGCTGACATGCGAGGCGACGTGCGGGGAACAGGAACGGCCAGAATATCGATGTTCCTACCCCTCGTGTGCGCCGTCCTTACCCGGAGGACCCAGTCATAGAGGGAGGGGCCGTGGGTTCGGGGGCGATGGTGCCTGTGCCATCCGGAGCGCACCGGCACCGATCCTCCGCGTCGAGGGAGAGTGGGCTCTGGCTCGCACCCACCTGCTGGATCTGCCCATTGCGCAGGACGCAGGCGTAGACGTCGCGGAACACTGCTGGCCCGAAGCGGCAGGCGCCGGGCCAGAAGGGTCCATCGCCACAGTGCGCCTCAGCATCACGGAAGACCACCATCCAGCCGCAAGTGGAGGGCCACACCTCGACACGCGAGCGCTCGATGGCGGCAGCACCGATGACGCGGCTCATGTGCTCGCGCGCCAGCCGCTCCGCCCGCCGCTCGTCGCTCTGGCCCAGCAGGGCTCGAGCCGGCTGCCCAGCAGTTGCGAGCACCAGGAGCACCACAAGGCTCACGAACCCGAGGGCAAGCCAATGCCGTCCATACATCTCGCTGCTCCTTCTGGCAACTCCGCTGGGTACTCTCGGCGTGCTGCCTCACCTTTCAGACAACCGCAGCGGAAGGGTGTTCCCCATCAATACGCCCGCTGCCGGGCCTCAGCGAATTCCTGCTCGGAGACGCGCCGCACCTGGCCGTTCTCGCGCGCGATCAGCACATAGACCGCGTGCGGCTGGGGCGTAACCACAAGCAGGGTCGTGCCGAAGAGGCCGTGCTCCCAGTCGGTGAAATCGCACACTGGCACGACCGGCGTCACAGTGGCGACCGGCAGCGCCGCCAGCGCGACCGTCGGAGGCAGTGGGGCAGCCGGCTGCGTCGGGAATGGCACGGCGGTAGCGGGTGCTCCCTCCAGGGGAGGCGGCGTCGCCGTCGCTGGGCCCGCCTGCGCTGTCGGGGCCAGTGTCGCCGGGCCAGTGTCTGCCCGTGGGACGAACAGCACCGGCGCCTCGGTTGGCGGCGCCGCCGGGTCGCACGGCGCATAGCAGTGGTTGGCGATGGTGATGCCTCCCACGCGGAAGCACTGCAGGCCGTCCAGCTCCGACAGCCGGTCGGGGTTGATCGCCGCGCCGGGCTGGAGACGCCGGATGGGCTCGACCTGCCAGGAGCCGCGCAGGGTCTGGCTCTGGGCCGTCTGCATCTCGGTGGCCTGCAGCCGCAGGGAGGCAGCGGCCGGATCGACCTGCGTCAGCGTCACCACGCCGATGCTGACACCCTCCGTGCTGTCGAGCCAGGTCACCTGGCAGGGATACGCGCGCCCCGCCGGGTCGAGCACCTGCAGGTCGGCCGGCCGGTAGGGCGAGCCATCCGCGGCCACCGGGCCACCGACCCCTATGAACAGCAGGATAAAGCGCGGCTCGTGGATCATGGCGCGGAGGTAGGCCAGGGCCATGCCCTGGTCACTGGCCACCGTCTCCCCCGTCTGCAGCCAGTCGGGGAGCGGCGGTATGCCCGGGAGTTCGCCTGGTGCAATCGTCGCCGCCGGGCCTGACGTCGGCCCCGCCGGCCCCTGTGTGGCCCTGCCAACCAGGCCTGGCACCTTTCCATTCTCGCTATGAGGCTGAAGAACGACAAAGAGAAGCAGCGCCGCAGCGATGGCCATGCCGCCGAGCACGCCAAGCGGCCCGGCCCAGCGCCGCCAACGGGCGCGAGCGGCGGCCGGCCGCGAAGGCGCCTGTTCCTGGCCGCGGCCGGGCGCCTGGAGCTCCGCCCATAGCCGCCGGCTCAGCTCTGCCGCAAAGGCGGGCTCGGCCTGCAGCGCAGTCAGGCCCGACGCCAGGCGCCGCACGGCCTCGGCCAGCCCCGGCTGCAGCTCGGCCGGCGGCTGGGCCGACGGGTCCGCCGTGATGCGCGCGCAATAGGCTTCCAGCAGCTCTGCCTGCTGTTCCTGATCTGTTTTCTTGCCCGACATCAGTCGCCTCCTCACCCTTTTCGCCCTGGGTTCAGCAGCTCCTGCAGCCGCTCCACGGCGCGGTGGCGAGCCATGCGGATCGCCGCCGGACTCTTGCCCAGGACGGCCGCGACCTCGCCCCCCGACCAGCCCGCGAACTGGAGCTCGAGAACGGTGCGCTGCTCGTCGGGCAGCTCGGCGAGCGCCGCCAGCAGCGCCGCCCGCTGCTCATCGGTTGTGTCCACTGCGCGTTGGGCCAGCGCTCCACCAGCATCCTCCAACGGCTCTGTGGGGTGGCGCTGCCTGACATGGTCGATGACGACGTTTCTGGCCACCGTATAGAGCCAGGCCGCAAAGACGCCGCCCTGGAAGCGGCGCAGGTTAGCGAACGTCTTCAGGAAGACCTCGACTGTGGCATCTTCGGCCGCCTGGCGCTCGCCGAGCCTGGCATAGCAGAAGCGATAGACGGGGTTGAGATAGCGCTGGTAGAGCAGCGCAAAGGCGGCGGGGTCCGCACGCGCCGCGGCGGCCATGGCCTCGTCGGGCTGCGCCTCCACTCCGCCTTGCGCACGCGCTGGCCGGCCGACCACGCGCCGCAGCGACCAACTCATGGCGGGCACTCCTTTCGGAGCTCAAGACGCTGGCATGATAGAGCTCTATCTACCATATACAACGGACCAGGGCTGCCAATTGTAACGGCCTGCGCAGAGATTCATCCCCCTTCAGCTTGCCCGCTCTCTCCAGCGCCCGCAGTATCCTGGGGTCGGGCCTTGGGTCCGGCCGCTCACCAATAAAGTTGGCCTCGATGCGTGCATAGTCGAGTTGTGCGCCAGGCATCACACCTGGCAGCAGCATGATGACCACGCCGTCGAAGCTCAGCGAAGAGAGAGGGCTCCAGAACGCGCCACTGTAGATGGGCTCCTTGTCCACACAGACGACAAAAGGTACGCCCGCGCCGCTCACCGGCACCTTGAGCTGGCCGAGCCTCTCCATCGCCGACGGAGTCAGCGTTACCTCGTGCGTCCCCCTGGCGTAAGCGACAATGTCCTCGGTGGAGAGGATCGGCTCATCCTCCAGCTTGAGAGTGCCCAGGTCGGCTTGGGCCACCTCCGCCGGCGACAGTTTCTCGGCGAGCAGGTAGATGGCGAAACCTTCGCTTATCGGGGCTGCAGGCCGGGCGCAGGCGGCCAGCAGGATGGCCGCAAGTATCGCGCAGCCAGCAAGCCTCTTCATCGTCTCCTCCTTCTATGGCATCCGGCGACTACTCAGCAGGCAGACGTATGGGACCCCCCAGCCGTATGCATCCGCCGGCTGCTGCGTCCTTATTCCATTTTTCATTCTCTTCAATGAACCCTTGCAGCGTAGTGCCCGGGCCGACGTACTGAACGACCCAGTTGGCCATCTGTGTCAAGCCAAGCTGTTCCAGAGCGCCCATGACGGCGTCCGGCCGGCTCTGCTGCAGGAACTCCTCGACGCTGCCCTGGGATGCCTGCAGGACGAGACGGCGCTCCTCCGGGTCCATGCACGCGGTATTCTCCGGTGTCAAGACGGTCAGCACCTTGTAGCCTGCAATGACCGGTGGCACGCCGTAGCTGTCCGGATCGTATGGGTTGGCGGCTGATGTATCTGCTGTGAAGGGCAGGCCAAGCCGTGTCCTGAGCGCCTCGCTGTCAACGTCGCCGGGCGGTGCGGTGCGTTCCCGAGCCACTGTCTCGACGCAGACCGCTGCGCCGTCCTGGCCGCCCCAGAACAGGTAGCGCCCCCCGCCGTAGCGCGGATTGTACAGCACGCCTTCGCAGCAGAGGGCCAGGCTGAGGTGCCCGGGCCAATCCGCGCCCACCTGGCGCCCATCGTAGACCACAAACGAACGCCCGGCCCGGTTGCCGAGGAAGATCAGCTTGCCATCGATCTCGTAAGGCGCGATGGCCCGGTCGAGGCCGTAGAGCGTGCGCACGTCCTGCCCGTCGTAGACGATGGTGGCCTGGTCACGGACGCGGTCATAGAAGGCCCAGGCGGCCTTGCCGCCGATGTTGGTGAGCGACAGGTCCGGCGAGCGGCCGTCGAAGGAGTCGCGCACGCCGCGCAGGGTGGCGGTGGCGCGCCCGTTCTTGTAGAGGGTGTAGGTATTCCAGAACAGGCCGCTGGCCTCGCGCGTCTCGTAGACGTCGGCGCCGATTTCGAGCCGGTGCCCGTGCTCGGTATTGGCCCCCCACTTCGCTTTGTCCGTTTCGTCCGGCACTGGCAAGGGGTGGCCAAAGCAAGCCTCGAGCGCAGCCCAGTCGGCCGTGCGCGGACATTCGCGCCAGGATAGGCCGGCCTCCTCGGGAGAGACCTGCGGGAGGCCGGCTGGCGCCCGCGCACAGCCGGCGAGCGATGTGGCCAGGAGTAGCACCAGGACAGCCAGTCTTTTCATTGCTCCCCCTGCACTTTCATGCCTCCATCCCGCTACCGCCGCGCCGCCACCATGACCTGCTCGCCTGTCAGCGCATCGAGGACGACCATGTAGCGCGGATAGGGCTCGGGCGTGGGCACGCCGGTGGGCATGGGAAAGCCGTTCTCCCAGCGCCCTTCCATGATCACAAGCCAGACCAGCCGCTCGCCGGCATCGGTGCCTCTTAGGAGATCGTCGTCAGTGTGCATCTCCTGACGCTGGACTTCGGCATAGGTCGTGAGCACGGCCTGGACGTTCTGCGGCGGCACCTGGGCGGGGCCGATCTCGACCTGAGGCGAGCGAGCCATCTCGAGCGCCGCCTCGACGGCCTGCTCGCGGCTGAGCTTCACGACCGGCGTGGCTGTGGGCGCCTGGCCTACGCCCGCGGGATGTGCGTATGGCATGCGGCTGCCCAACTCCTTACCGGTGTGGGCGTCGTAGACGAAGATGCGCTCCGGGGCCTCGTAGATGGGAGGCTCGGCGTCTGGAGCAGACATGCTTTCGAAGCGGAAGTAGCCCTGAACCCGCACCCACCACACCGGCGTGTCCTGGCTCTGGCCGGGGCCGCAGCCGGCGGTGCCACGCTCGCCGCCCATGCGGCGGTCGGCCTCGCCCAGGGTGATGAGCTCGGCCGCCACGCTGTCGATGCGCACCTCGAGGATACTCACCTCCGGCGCCGACTGCGCGGCGCTCTCGGTGGCTCGCTTGATTGCGTCCTCGCGTGAGAAGCCGGGCTGCGGCCGGCTGCAGGCCAGGGCAGGCACCAGGGCGCAGGCGATCAACGATATGGAGAGGAAGAGCCTTTTCATTGGCGATCACCTTCGACCGGCTGCCAGGTGCGGCCGCCGTCGGTCGTCCTGAGCAGCCGCCCCTCGCGGACCGCCCAGCCGGTCTGCCCGCTCACAAAGTCGAGCACGGTGGCGCCCTTGAAGGAGCCATCGGCAGGGACCTGGTTCCAGGTGTGCCCCCCGTCCTGGGTGGCGTAGAGCCTGGCCCCGTCGCTGGCCCAGCCACGGTTGGCGTCGAGCCAGCTCCATACGAGGCTGCTGCCCATGGTCGACGGCAAGGCCGCACCCGGCGCCCAGTTGGCCCCGCCGTCGCGCGTGCTGTAGAAGACGGTGTCGAGCCCCTTGGCGTGGAACTGCACCGGCAGCACGCCCGCCTCCGCGCCGAAGAAGATGGGCGGCTGGGCGAGCGCCGCGCCGCCGGCCGGCGAGCAGCACTCGGGGGCAGGCGGGACCTGCGGCCGCCAGGTCGCGCCGCCGTCGCTCGAGGCGTAGAGCCAGATGCCGTCGTCGCGCGCATTGCCGGTGAGCCAGCCGTGCTGCGCGTCGACGAAGCGCAGGCCGAACTTGGGTCCCATGACGGGCAGCCCAGAAGCGGGCACGGGTCCCGCCTCGCGGTCCACGGGCTTGTAGCCTGCGGCCACGAGCGCCCAGATGGCGCCGCCATCGTCCGTGCGGTAGAGCACGACGTCCTGCATGCCCACGACCCCTCCGCCCAGCAGCGAGGCCAGAAGCCAGCCGTGCTGCGCATCGGCGAAGGTGAGGGCGAGCACCTGGGGATACCAGGTGACGGCGCGCCCCTCGGCGCCATTGGTGTCGATGGTGGCGGTCTGCCAGGCCTGGCCGCCGTCGCCGGTGCGGAAGAGGATGATCTTGCCCTGGCGTTGGGACACGGCGAGCCAGGCCGCCCGGTCGCCCCAGAAGGCAGCGTTGATAGGCATGCCGTTGAGACTCTCGACGACCACACTGGCCGCGCCGGGAGGGGTCACATCCTGCCAATGGGCGCCGCCATCCGTTGTGCGCTGGATCGACCCGACGCCGGTTGCCCAGCCGCGCTTGGCATCGGCCATCTGCAGGCCAGTCAGCTCGCGGCCCGGCGGGTCGGGCGCGATGCCGCGCGCCGCCCGGCCCTCGCCAGTGGGGTCATTGTACTCCAGGGT
>DAOUGZ010000287.1:0-10483 GCA_034428955.1 Anaerolineae bacterium
GTCTTTGGCAAAGACCCCTTCCACTTTGGCCCCAACGATCGGGCGCGCATCGGCTACCTGCCCCAACACTTTTTGCTCTACCCGAACCTCTCCGTCATCGCCAACCTCAGCTTTGCCGCCGGCCTCTACGGCTTGGGCCTCAGAGCACGCGGCGCCCGCATACGCCAAGTGCTGGAGAGGGTCGAACTGTGGCGCGACCGCGGCAAGCATGCCGCAGAACTCTCCGGCGGCATGCAGCGCCGGTTGGCCCTGGCCGCGACCCTGCTGCACGATCCCGAGCTGATGTTCCTCGACGAGCCCACAACCGGTCAGGACCCCATCCTGCGCCGTCGCATCTGGGAGTGGCTCTCCTCCCTCGGGCGCCAGGGCCACACGTTGCTGGTCACTACCCATTATATTGGGGATGCCGAGTTGTGCGATCGCGTGGTGCTTATGGACCAGGGCCGCCTGATCGCCTGCGACACACCGATCGGCCTGCGGCGACAGGCCTATGGCGGCGACCTGCTGGAGCTGATCGCCCCGCAGCAGATCCACGCCTACCTGCGCACCCTGGAGCGGATGCCGCGCGTCCGCGGCCTCGAAGTGCGCGACCAGAACCGGCTCCTCATCACCGTCCACGACGCGGGCGCCGACCTGCCCGAGATTGCCACCGGCCTCCGGGCGCAGAACCTCATGCCGGATTCGCTGCGTGAGTCGTCGCCACCCCTCGAGGACGTTTTCGAGCGCCTGATACGCCGGCAGCAGCGCGAGAGGCAGCCATGACCAAAACCCTGCTGCGCACGCTGGCCTTTATCGGCAAAGAGATCCAGGCCATCTTTGTGCAGCCGCAACTGCTGCTGCTCCTGGTAGCCGGGCCCTTCATCGTGCTCCTGGCCTTCGGCGCGGGCTATCGCCCCAGCGCGCCGCAATTGCGCACGATCATCGTCGAAACGCCCGAGGCCGGCTCCGAGCGATCGGTGAGCCTGCACCTGCAGTCTATTGGGCCGCCGCTGCAGATTCAGCAAGTGACCGCCGACACCTCCCTGGCCTTTCGCGAACTGCGCGCCCGGCGGACGGACCTGGTGGTGGTAGTCCCGTCCGGAGCGCGCGAGACAATCCTCGCGGGCCAGGTGGTGCGCCTGCAGTTCTACCATAACGCCATCGACCCCGGACAAATCGGCTATCTGCAGGCCGTCATCGACGGCGCAACCAACCAGCTCAACAAAGCCATCATCAAGCAAACCGTCTCCGAGCAGCAGGCCAGCGGCGAGGACTATGAGCAGCTCCTGGCCGGCCTGCAGCAGGATCTCGATGGGATTCAGGCCGCGCTCGACAGCGGAGACCGGGCGCGCGCCCAGCAACTCGCGCGCAACGTGCGGCTCAACAGCACCCTGGTGGCCTCGCTCTGGCTCTTGGGGGCCAACCCGCTAAGCGGCGAAGCGCCCCCCGCCGGGCGCCTCGCCCAGCAAGCCCGCGAGCTGGACACGCTGCTCGCCTCGCCCGACTCTAACCCCGAGAGCATCCGCCAGGTCACGCGCAACATGCGGAGCGATACCGGCCGCATGCTGCAGGCGCTGCGGCGCAGCCGCCGGATCTCGCCCGAGGTCTTTGCCGCGCCCCTGGCCTGGGAGGCGCAAAACATCATGCCCTACCAGCCCGGTTATGTAGCCTATCACTCGCCGACGGTGCTCGCCTTGCTCATCCAGCACCTGTGCATCACGCTGGCCGCCCTCTCCCTGGTCGACGAGCGCAGCGCCGGCGCCGTCGAACTCTTCCGCGCCTCGCCCGTGCGGCCAACCGAGATTCTGCTCGGCAAGTTCCTGGCCTATATGATCTTTATCGCCGCCGTCTCCGCCGCCCTGGTCGCGCTGCTCCTCTTTGGGCTGCGCGTCCCGCTCCTGGGCGACTGGCGCTGGCTGGTTCTCACCCTGGCCGTCCTGGTCGTCTACTCGCTGAACCTGGGGTTCCTCATCTCGGCGCTGGCCCGCAGCCGCAGCCAGGCGATCCAGATGTCCATGCTGGTGCTCCTGGGCTCGATCTTTTTCAGCGGCCTCTTTGTGCCCGTGGCCGACTTTGCCCTTCCGGTACGCGCCGTCTCTTACAGCCTGCCCATCACCTACGGCATGGAGGAACTGCGCCAGGTGGTGCTGCGCGGCGAGCGGCCCGGCCTGCTCTTCCTGAGCATCATGATCCTGTGGGGCGCCGTCCTGGGGGTGCTGGCCCGCAAAGCTTTTCGCAAAATGTTCTGGACCGAGCAATGGCATTAGTGCTGCGATGCGTCAAGTCTCCAGCACGGCCAGGCAGCCACCCGAGCGCATCGGCTCGCACTCGGCCATGAGCCAGCCCGGCGCCCAGCGCGCCCGGTCCAGCACATAGCTGTAACGATACTGCCGGTTCGGCTCCAACTGCAGAGAGAGCCGCCACGTGCCGTCACCCGCGCGCGCCAGGCGATTTGCCCCCGGGTTCCAACCGTTGAAATCCCCCACGACAGCGACCTCCTCCGCCTCAACCGTCGCCGGCAGCTCGAACTCGACCGTCACCCTCGTTCCTTCGCCGCTCTTGGCCCGACCCTCCGCCTGCCTGGTTTGCATCTGTATCACCTCGCACCCAGTTTGCAGAGAGCGCAGCAAGAGCCGTGCCACCTTGCCGCCGCTGGCGTCGTCAAGCTCGAGTTGACAAAATGCGTAACCTCGGTGCATACTGCAGGTCTAGTGCTGCGCCGCACAAAGTCCCGATGAGTAACATGGCGCCGCATGGAGCGAGTCGCACCCATCAGAATCTCTGCGGTGCACTACTAGCCGGCTCTCATTACAAATAGCAAGGTTTCTGAATGAGCAGACTGGAAGACCTGCAACCGAGCGCCGCGTTGCGCGGCATCCTGCCCGACTCTCTCGTCACGGTCGTCAACGTGCAGTGGTTCGGTTCGGAGGCCGTCGAGCTTACCTACAAATCGCCCTCCGGCAAGGTGGCCAACGAGCTGCTCTACCGCCACGATGAGGAGCGCATCGAGGTCGTGGAACAGGGGCGCCCCTGGAGCTTGGACGGCGACGGCGACCTCTTTCGCCTCGTCTCCGAGGCGCACCGCATCCGCCTGGCCCACCTCTTTGACCCCGTGTTGGCCGTGCACACCTCCATGGTCGACCCGCTCCCCCACCAGATCACAGCCGTCTACGAAGCCATGCTGCCGCGCCAGCCCCTGCGCTTCCTTTTGGCCGATGACCCCGGCGCCGGCAAGACGATCATGGCCGGCCTGCTCATCAAAGAACTGATCGCGCGCGGCGACCTGCAGCGCTGCCTCGTCGTCTGCCCGGGGAGCCTGGCCGAGCAGTGGCAGGATGAGCTGTACCGCCGCTTCCAGTTGCCCTTTGAAATCCTCACCAACGACAAGCTCGAGGCCGCCCGCAGCGGCAACTGGTTTCTGGAGACCAACCTGATCATCGCCCGGCTGGACAAGCTCAGCCGCAACGAGAACGTCCAGAACAAGCTGCAGGCCCCCGACTGCCGCTGGGACCTGATCGTCTGCGACGAGGCGCACAAGATGTCCGCCAGCTTTTTCGGCGGCGAGGTCCGCTACACCAAGCGCTATCGCCTGGGCCAGCTCCTCTCCACCCTCACGCGGCACTTTTTGCTGATGACGGCCACGCCCCACAACGGCAAAGAGGCGGATTTCCAGCTCTTCATGGCCCTACTCGACGGTGACCGCTTCGAGGGCCGCTTCCGCGACGGGGTGCATGCCACAGACGTGTCGGACCTGATGCGCCGCATGGTCAAAGAGAGCCTGGTCAAGTTCGACAACACGCCCCTCTTCCCCGAGCGTATCGCCTACACCGTCCCCTACCGCCTGTCAGATGCCGAAGCGCGGCTCTACAAGGCAGTGACCGAGTATGTCCGCGTCGAGTTCAATCGCGCCGAGGCCCTGCGTAGCGACGGCCGCGTGCGCACCATCGGCTTTGCGCTGACCATCCTGCAGCGTCGCTTGGCCTCCTCACCCGAGGCCATCTACCAGTCGCTGCGCCGGCGCCGCGAGCGGCTCGAGAGCCGCCTGCGCGAACTCGAACTCTTGCGGCGGGGCGCCCAGGTCGAGGCGGCCATGGCCCTCGTGCCCTCGCTGACCGAAGAGGACGTCGAGGACCTGGAGGACGCGCCCGAGGACGAGGTAGAGGAGGCCGAGAAGGAGGTCTTTGACCTGGCCACGGCGGCGCGCACCATCGCCGAACTCAAGGGAGAAATCGAGACCCTCAAACGCCTGGAGGGGCTGGCCCTCGAGGTTCGACGCAGCGGCGAAGACCGGAAGTGGCGTGAGCTCGCCGGCCTGCTCAGCGAGATATTCACCCCGGCAGCCATCGCCAACCGGCTGGCCGAGGAGCGCGTGCCCTACGGGGCCGGCCCGGCGCACAAACCCGTGCCCTCACCCCACCAAAAGCTGGTCATCTTTAGCGAGCACCGCGACACGCTGAACTACCTGGCGCAGCGCATCACCACCCTCCTGGGGCGCGCGGAAGCCGTCGTCTGCATCCACGGCGGCATGGGCCGTGAGGAGCGCATAAAGGCCCAGGAGGCGTTCCGCCACGATCCCGAGGTGCAGGTACTGTTGGCCACCGACGCCGCCGGCGAGGGCATCAACCTGCAACGCGCCCACCTCATGGTCAACTATGACCTGCCCTGGAACCCCAACCGGCTGGAGCAGCGCTTTGGCCGCATCCACCGTATCGGCCAGACCGAGGTCTGCCACCTCTGGAACCTGGTGGCCGAGGAAACCCGTGAGGGCGAGGTCTACCGCACCCTCCTGCAAAAGCTCGATGAGGCGCGCCAGGCCCTCGGCGGCCGGGTGTTCGACGTCCTGGGCAAGCTCCAGTTCGAGGGCCGGCCCCTGCGCGAGCTGCTGATCGAGGCCATCCGCTACGGCGAGCAGCCCCAAGTGCGCGCGCGCCTCACCCAGGCGGTCGAGCAAGCCTTTGACCGGGCTCGCCTGCGGGACCTCCTGGAAGAGCGGGTGCTCGCCCACGATTCCATGGACACCAGCCGCGTGCAGCGCGTGCGCGAGGAGATGGAGCGCGCCGAGGCCCGCCGCCTGCAGCCTCACTATATCGAATCCTTCTTCCTGGAGGCCTTCCGGCGGCTCGGCGGCACGGTCCGCCAGCGCGAACCGCGGCGCTACCAGATCACCCACGTCCCTGCTCTGGTGCGCCAACGCGACCGTCTCATCGGCATCGGCGAGCCGGTGCTGCCACGCTACGAGCGGGTCACCTTCGAGAAAGACCTCGTTGCACCGCCGGGCAAGCCCCTGGCCGCCTTTGTCTGCCCCGGGCACCCGCTGCTCGACGCCGTCACCGACCTGACCCTCGAGCGTCACCGCGACCTCCTGCGCCGGGGCACCATTCTTGTCGACGAGAACGACCCGGGCACCGAGCCGCGCATGATATTCTATCTCGAGCACGCCATCCAGGATGCCAGCCTGACGCGATCGGGCGAGCGGCGCGTCATCTCCAAGCGCATGCTCTATGTCGAGGTCGATGCGGCCGGCGGCGTGCGGCACCTGAACTATGCGCCCTACCTGGACTACCGCCCCCTGCGCGAAGGCGAGCCCGGCGCAGAGCCCATTCTGAGCCGCCCCGAGTGTTCCTGGGTCACGCGTGAGCTGGAACAAAAGGCGCAGGCCCACGCCGTCGCCCACATCGTGCCCCAACACCTGGCGGAGGTGCGCGAGCGCAGGCTGGAACTCGTGGCCAAGACCAAAGCGGCCGTGAAGGACCGGCTGGTCAAGGAGATCAGCTACTGGGACCATCGCGCCCAAGAGCTCAAGCTGCAGGAGCAGGCAGGCAAGCCCAACGCTCGGCTCAACTCTGAGGAGGCGCGCAAACGCGCCGACGATCTGCAGGGGCGACTGCACAAGCGCATGGAAGAGCTCAAGCTGGAACGCCAGATATCGCCGCTGCCGCCGGTGGTTCTGGGCGGCTTGCTCGTCGTGCCGCTGGGGCTCCTGGCGGTTATGGCCGGCCGGCCGACGCCTGCAGCAGCGCAAGCGGCGGATACCCAGGCCGCGGCCGCCGCAGCGCGGGCCATCGTGATGGAGGTGGAGCGCGGGCTGGGCTACGAGCCGGTAGATCGGGAGGCGGAAAAGCTCGGCTACGACATCGAAAGCCGCGTGCCCGGCAGCGGCCGTCTGCGCTTCATCGAGGTAAAGGGCCGCGTGGCCGGCGCAGCAACGGTCACCGTCACCAAGAACGAAGTCCTCTATTCGCTGAACAAGCCGGATGACTATATACTGGCCATCGTCGAGTTCAAGCCAGACGGCTCCCATGCCGTGCACTATGTCCGCCGCCCCTTCCGGCGCGAGCCGGATTTCGGCGTGACCAGCGTGAACTATGATCTGGCCGAGCTGTTGGCGAGGGCCGAAGCCCCTTCATGACAGCACTTACGCGATGATACCCTAAACAAGCACAGAATCAACGCCGCACGCATATTGACAAGAGGGCAGGCCAATGTCAAGTACCGCCCGGGGCCAAGGCCGCCGGGCTCAGCTGCGGCAAAGCCCTACGGGCTGATAGCCCGTAGGCATGGGGTTTCCAACCTCGCGCGGTCGTCGCCCCGCGCGGCGCCTGCTATTGAACCCGGCGGCCCCGCCCGCCGGCCAATCCGGAGTTGTGCATTAATGGGAAAGAAACTCATCGAAGTCGCTCTACCCCTCGACGCCATCAACAGGGCCTCGGCGCGGGAGAAATCCATCCGCCACGTGCACCCCAGCACGCTGCACCTTTGGTGGGCGCGGCGGCCGCTGGCGGCGGCGCGGGCGGTCATCTTTGCCCAGATGGTCGATGACCCCTCCGCCCACCCCGAGCGCTTCCCCACCGAAGAGGCGCAGGAGGCGGAGCGGCAACGGCTCTTCCGCCTCATCGAGGAGCTGGTCAAGTGGGAGAACACCACCAACGAGGAGGTGCTCAACCGCGCCCGCGACGAAATCTGGAAGAGCTGGCGCGCGACGTGCGCCGAGAACCGGGACCATCCCCAGGCGGCGGAGCTCTTCAACCCGGACAAGCTCCCCGGCTTTCACGACCCCTTTGCCGGCGGCGGCTCGCTGCCGCTGGAGGCCCAGCGCCTGGGGCTGGAGGCCTATGCCAGCGACCTGAACCCCGTGGCCGTACTCATCAACAAGGCCATGATCGAGATCCCGCCCAAGTTCGCCGGCCGGCCGCCGGTGAACCCCGAAGCGCGCGCCGACCGCCGGCTCCTTGCCAAGCGCTGGCGCGGCGCCGAGGGGCTGGCCGAGGACGTGCGCTACTATGGCCGCTGGATGCGCGACGAGGCGGAAAAGCGCATCGGCCACCTCTACCCCCAGGTGGAGGTGACGCCGGAGATGGCTGAGGAGCGCCCCGACCTGAAACCCTACGTGGGCCGCAAGCTGACCGTCATCGCCTGGCTCTGGGCGCGCACGGTCAAGAGCCCCAACCCGGCCTTTGCCCACGTGGATGTGCCGCTGGCAGCCACCTTCATGCTCTCCACAAAGAAGGGCAAGGAGGCCTACGTCGAGCCGGTGGTGGAGGGCGACCGCTACCGTTTCACGGTCAAAGTGGGCAAGCCAAAGGATGCCGAGGCGGCCAAGAGCGGCACCAAGCTGGCGCGGGCCAACTTTCGCTGTCTGGTGTCAGGCACCCCTATCCCTGGCGATTACATCAAGGCGGAAGGACAAGCAGGCCGCATGGGCGCGCGCCTCATGGCTGTGGTTGCTGAGGGTGAGCGCGGACGTGTCTACCTATCGCCAACCGCAAATATGGAGGAGATCGCTCGGAGTGCAGAGCCCACGTGGAAGCCTAGCGGTGATGTACCGGCGCGCCTGACCGGCGGCACCTGTGTGCCCTACGGACTGAGAGAATGGGGCGACCTCTTCACGCCCCGCCAGCTTGTCGCCCTGACCACCTTCTCGGACCTGGTACAGGAGGCGCGCGAGCGAGTGCGGCAGGATGCCTTAGGCGTGGACCTGCCCGCTGACGGCCGCGGCCTGGAGGCCGGCGGCAGTGGCGCGGCAGCATATGCCGATGCAGTGGCGGTGTATTTGGCATTCTCAGTGGACAAGGGTGCCAACTATTGGTCATCACTGTGTGCATGGCATACTGGTGCGGAGAAGATGATCTCAACGTTCTCCCGACAGGCTATTCCAATGGTATGGGACTTCACGGAAGCTAATCCTTTGAGCAAGTCCTCTGGGAATTGGCTGCTCGGCATCGAGCAGGCAGCGAAGATGATTCTCGGCCTCGGCCTCAGCAGTCCCGGGGCAGCGGCGCAGACCGATGCTCAGCGCTTGGATCTGCCATCCGCCAGGGTGGTCTCCACAGACCCGCCTTATTACGATAATATCGGCTACGCCGACCTGTCGGACTTTTTCTACGTCTGGCTGCGCCGTTCGCTGAGGCCGATCCTCCCTAGCCTCTTCGCCACCCTGGCCGTGCCCAAGGCCGAGGAATTGGTTGCCACGCCCCACCGCCACGGTGGCAAGGTTCAGGCCGAGGCCTTCTTCTTGGCGGGAATGACCCAGGCCATGCAGCGCTTGGCCGAGCAGGCCCACCCAGATTTCCCAGTCACCATCTACTACGCCTTCAAGCAGACGGAGTCCAACGGGGACCAAGGCGCCTCCAGTACCGGTTGGGAGACCTTTCTCGACGCCGTGATGCAGGCGGGCTTTTCGATCAACGGTACCTGGCCAGTACGCACTGAGTATACCGGCAATCTCAAGAAGGACTCCAACGCTCTCGCCTCCAGCATCGTCCTGGTCTGCCGCCGGCGAGCGCCGGATGCGCCCACCGCCACACGGCGCGAGTTCATCGCCGCCCTGCGCAGCGAGCTGCCGCAGGCCTTGAAGCACCTGCAGCGCGGCAACATCGCCCCGGTGGACCTGGCCCAGGCGGCCATCGGCCCGGGCATGGCCGTCTACACCCGCTACAGCAAGGTGCTCGATGCGGCGGGGGAGGCGGTAACGGTGCGCGAGGCGCTGGCCCTCATCAACCAGACGCTGGACGAGGTCCTGGCCGAGCAGGAGGGGGATTTCGACGCCGATACCCGCTGGGCCCTGGCCTGGTTCGAGCAGTTCGGCTTTGCCCAGGGCGAGTACGGCGTCGCTGAGACCCTCTCCAAGGCCAAGAACACCAGCGTCGCCGGCCTGGCCGAGGCGGGCCTGCTCGCCTCCAAAGCCGGCAAGGTGCGCCTGCTCAAGCCCAAGGAGCTAGCCCAGGACTGGGACCCCACCAAAGACAGCCGGCTGACCGTGTGGGAGATGGTCCACCACCTCATCCGCGTGCTGGAAGAGGGCGGCGAGCCCGCCGCGGCAGAGCTGGTGGCCAAGCTCGGCAGCAAGGCAGAGGTCGCCCGCGAGCTGGCCTACCGCCTCTACACCCTCTGCGAGCGCCGCAAACGCGCCCAAGAGGCCCTCTCCTACAACGGCCTGGTCCAGAGCTGGCCCGAGATCATCCGTTTGGCGCAGGAGAGCGATGCAGGCGAAATGGAGCAGGGGAGCTTCCTGTAGCTGGGAGCAGTTGGCCAGCGCGACGGGTGTCAGGCATGGGGGCCGCCCGAGGCTATGGGCTGGCAGCCCCAGAGGGGCTTGGCCGTTCTGAACACGGGGTTTCCAACCCCGTGCGGTGGCCGCGAATGTAGGCGCGTCGCCGTGGGCAAACGACCGCCGGCATGGGGGGCTACCCGAGGCCAAGGCCGTCGGGCTGATAGGCGGCAAAGCCCTGCGGGCTACCAGCACGGGGTTTCCAACCCCGTGCGGCATTCGCCCGTGCACACTCGCCGCCGGGCGCAGCGATACTCGCCCGCGTGACCGTCGTTTCGTACCATGGGGCCTTCAAACCCTCTGCGGCCACCAACCCACACAATGCATGGAGAAGAGATTATGGCCATCACCAACCACGAACGCGTCGGCAAAGCGTTGGACCAGTTGCGCGAGGGCCTGCTGCCCTTCGTCGAGCGCGAGCTCAAGGCCCAATACGGCAAATACTGGGTCACCAGCGTCACCCAAGACCTGCGCATCGACCTGACCTGGCCCGAGGGCGATGACACCCCGCACATGGACGTGGCCCTCATCCTACGCATCATGTGGGATCAGTGGAACACCGTCTTTAGCCGCACCCTGGGCCACGCCGAGCGCAGCATGGTCAGCGAGCTGCGCGAGACACGCAACAAGTGGGCCCATCAGGAGCCCTTATCCAGCGACGACGCTTACCGCGCCCTGGATTCGGTCGCCCGCCTGCTCAGCGCCGTCTCGGCGCCCCAGGCAGGCGAGATCGAAAAGATGAAGATGGAACTCTTGCGCGTCCGCTTTGACGAGCAGATGCGCAACGAAAAGCGCCGCAACGCCGGCGCGACGGTCGAGACCCAGGCCACCGGCACCCTCAAGCCCTGGCGTGAGGTCGTCAGCCCCCACCCCGACGTGGCCAGCGGCCGCTACCAGCAGGCCGAGTTCGCTGCCGATCTCTGGCAGGTGCGCCTGGGCGAGGGCTCGGGCGAGTAC
>DAOUGZ010000288.1:0-13539 GCA_034428955.1 Anaerolineae bacterium
GTCTTTCAGTATATGCCCATCGGGCGCGCCCCTGCGCTGGAGGCGATGCCCACGCCTGAGCAGCGCCTGGATCTATGGCAGCGCACCTGGCAGGTCATCGCCGAGAAGGGCTACTTCCTCTTTGACTTTTGGAACCACGGCCCGCTGGTGCGCGGCTGCATGGCGGCGGGGCGCGAATCGGGCTATCTGCACATCGACTGGAACGGCAAGGTCATGCCCTGCGTGTTCGCGCCCTATGCAGCGGCGGACATAAGCGAGGTCTATGCCCGGGGCGACACGCTGGAGGATGTGTGGCGCTCGCCCTTTTTGGAGGGAATCCGCCAGTGGCAGCGCGGCTATGGCCTGGGGCGGGCGCCGTCCAAAGAGGGGAACTGGCTCCGGCCCTGTCCCGTCCGCGACCATTACGCCCAGTTTCGCGGGTGGGTGGAGCAGTGCGGGGCCGAGCCTGAGGATGAAGAGGCGCGCAAGGCGCTGCTGGACCCTGAGTACCGGGAGGGGATGGCGGCGTATGGGGCGGAACTGGCGCGCTTGAGCCAGGGGATCTGGGAGGGGGAGTACCTGCGGGAGTGAGCCTCTGGGGGCGCAGAGGGATAGAAGCCGGGGTCACGAGGCCACGGGTGGCTCGGTGCGCAGTTGATAGGCTGGCCTGAGTGCTTGCAGTTCGGCAAAAAGCGGCGTATGATGATTGTAGACGTTGAGGCGTAAGCGAGTATCGCTGGCCGCAGCCCAGCAGGCGATTGAGGCATACAAGCGCATCCCGATCCGTTTTGTCGATGTCGAGCTAGACGAAGCCCTGAGGATTGCGCATGCGTTAGGCATCTACTGCTACGACGCCTACTTGATACGCTGTGCGCTCAGATGTGCTGCCCCCTTCATTTCGCTGGACGGCGGGCTGATCGAATGCGCACGGCGAATGCAGGTCCAACTCATCGAGGTGATGAGATGACCGAGTACACGTATTCCGAAGCACGGCAGAAGTTGGCCTCTCTCCTCGATGAGGCTGCTCGCGAGGGCGAGGTCCGCATCCGTCGCAGGGATGGGCGGGTTTTTGTCATTCACCCCCAACGCAGGAAAGCTTCTCCGCTGGATGTAGAGGGTGTGGACCTGCCCGTCTCGACGGCAGAGATCGTCGAGTTCGTGCGCGAGGGCCGGGAGAGGGCTGGAGACCGGTCACGCTGACGCGGTAGGATACGCTGCGCCCGTTCGGCGGCTCCAACGTAGCCACTGAACGGGCGCTTCTGGTAGAAGCCTGGGGCACGAGGCCGGATTGGCACGGGGGGGCTCGGCGCGCATATTGGCGGCGAAGGGGGAGTCCCGCGCGAGCGTAAGGCGGCCAGATTGCAGTAGGCGGCGTGTTGAGCGAGCTCGGGACGTGTTCCAGGTGGCGCCGGCTCCGGGGCATGCGCACGGGCGCTGCGCCGTCCTCAGCTCGCTCGTTTGGCCGTGTATGTGGATTGGCCGCTGGAGTCGCTCGCGGAGGACTCCCTCAGCGTGAAGGGGGAGTCCCGCGCGAGCGTAAGGCGGCCAGATTGCAGTAAGCGGCGTGTTGAGCGAGCTCGGGACGTGTTCCAACAGGCGCAGGGCAACTCTCACTAACAGACTCGCTCGATGAGTTCGCGCGCCTTGCGCACCATCCCCTCTACGATCAGGTCGCAGGCCGTGCGGCCGGTCTCGATTGACGCCGTGCGCCGGGGATCCTCGCCCATGACGCCCACCAGCGGCTCGTCCTCGCGGCCGAGGTACACGCTCATGTCCACACAGTCGGGGCGCAGGTACCAGAGGTACGACGTCTCCCACTTGGCAGCGTGGTCGCCGCCGACGAGTTCCGATTTGGGCGGGTAGTGGAACTCGATGCCGGCGAAAGCCTGGGTGTCCCGGTATTCGGCGTTAAAACGCTCGACCACCGGCGAAGCCCAGTCAAAGATGGGGTAGTGGCCGCAGAGGAGGCAGACGGCCTTCATCTCCAGGGTGTTCATCTGCACCAGCAAGTGGCGGATAAGCGCCTGGTAGAACTGTATCTGCTCTTCGTCGCTCTGGCCGAAATAGGTGGGCGCGAACTTGGCCCTCTGAAACGCCATCACGCCGGCGATCTCCCCTTCAGGGTCGTGGTTCACCTCCATCAGGCCGGTGATGCGTGGCTCACCGTACCAGAGGGTAGGGAAGGCTAACCCGCCCGAGCGCGCGGCGGCCAGTTCGCAGAGCTTTTCGGCCTTGAGCGCGTCGTTGCCGACAGCCAGGTGCTTACTGTGCCACTCCAGCCCGCCCAGGCCGATGAAGGCGGCGGGGAAGCGTTGGCGGCGGGCGACGATCTCGTGGGGCAACATCTCCTCGTAGCGGACCTTTTCCATGTTGTTCCCTCCTCAGGCCAGGAGCACGCGCGCCCCCGCCTGTTCGGCGCGGCGCAGCATCTCGCTGACGATGCTCTGCGCGGCGTGCCGGCCAAAGTAGGCGACGTCGGCGACGATGACCAGTTTGCCGCGCGCCCGCGAGATGCTGACGTTGACCAGGTTCTCCGACGAGGAATGGGGCGACTGCCCGGCGAGCAGGACGCCGGGGGAGAGCGGCGCCGCATCGACGGTGTCCAGGATTACCATGTCCCTCTCTCCCCCCTGAAAGCGGTGGACCGTCTGGCACTCGATCGCCTCGCCGCTATTCGGCAAGCCGGCCAGCAGCCGGCGAATCAGGCGCGATTGGGCGACATAGGGCGTGATGATGGCCACCGACTCGATGCCGTCGTGGATTGCCTCCAGGGCCAGGTCCAGGCAGAGCTGGGCGGTGCGCTCGTTGTAGCGCGAATAGCTCCCATCTTGGGTGGCGCAGGTGGTTTGCCCCCGGGTGTCGACCAGCACCAGGGGCCGGCCGGCGAAGGGTTTCCTGCCGGCGATGTCCCCCCTCTCGGCGGTGTTCTCGCCGTGGCGCAGCCTGCCGCTGTAGAACAGGTCGCTCACCAGATCGCCGATTGCCGGGTGCATGCGATACTGGACATCCAGCATGACCGTCATCTCGCCCGTCCGCGGGCCCGGCGCGGCCACCTCAAAGATGTTCCTCCCCATGGCGCGCTGCACGTATTCGTCCCGCGATTGGACGATGGGGGGCAGTTGCTTTGGGTCGCCCACCATGATGACCTTGCTGCGGGCCAGGGTGGCGCAGTAAAAGAGGGTAGGCAGGATGGCCATGCCGGCCTCTTCGACGATGACGGCGTCAAAGCTTTCGCCCTGCAGCAGTTGGCTCATGTACACGTTCGTCATGGTCGCCAGCACAACCCGCGCGCGCTTGACCGCCGCCAGCTCCCGGCTGCCGCGCTCTCGGGCGTGCCGGGCGATGCCCTCCCGGCACAGAGCCCCGACAGCCTCCAGCCGCTCGAGCCGGCGGGCCACCCGCGCCTCCTGTTGCCGTGGCGGCAGGGCCAGGATGCTCCGCACGGCCGGAGTGGAGAAGACGGTGGCCAGGTCTTGCGCGCTGACGACCTCGGGTTGGGCTACCTGGAAGAGGTCGAGCTGCAGCGGTTGGCTTGCGGCCTGTAGCTCAGCCAGGATGCGCCGGCACCGCTCGGCCTGCCGCTGGGCTTCCAGCCGTCGCGCTCGCAGGCGCCGCAGCCGCTCCGTGCCCTGCTCGTCGAGCCGGGCGACGACCTCCGCCAGGCCGGCGCCAAAGGTCTCGGCGCTGGCCTGGCCGATGCGGATGACCTCGCCGCGGGCCAGGGGCGGCTGGGCCTCGGGCAGGGCGGCGAGCTTGGCCAGGGCGTGATCCACCGCCGCGTTGGTGGTGGAGGTGATGAGGACACGCTGCCCTTGGCTCAGCAGCTCGGTGACGATGTGCCCCAGCGTTGTCGTTTTGCCCGTCCCCGGCGGTCCCCAGACAAAGGCCAGGTTGCTGTCGCTGCAGAGTTGCGCGGCCTGCCGCTGGCTGGCGTTCAACTCTCCATGCTCGGCCTGCAGGGGCTGCGCCTGGCGATGGGGCAGGCCCTTGCCGAAGAGCATGAGGGCGTTGGCCACATAGTGGTCGGGGGAATCCGCCAGGGACTGCAGGGCCAGCTTGAGCCGCTCGTAGAGGAACCAGGGGTAGATGACCAGGGTGTAGGTGCTGTCGCCGAGGTGTATCTCTTGCTCGCAGCGCAGGGTGATGTCGCTCTGGCCGATGGCGGTGATCGTCACCAGCCACTCGCCCCCGTGCTCTGCACGAGAGGCGCTGCGGAGGGTACATTCCATCTGCAGGGCCAGCTTGTCGCTGGGCGTGCGGATATCAAAGGTGTAGAGCCGGTAGCCGTCTTCTTCGGCGGAATCCAGCGCCTTGCCGCCGGCCAGGGCGACCTCGAAGGGCCCCAACTGCCGGCGCATGGCGTCCATCTCTGCTGTGATGGCCTTCTCAAAGCTATCGATGAATCGGCGCAGTAATGGCTGCATGGCTACACCAGCTCGAGCACGGCGATCTCGGGCGGGCAGTTAAAGCGCACAGGGAGCACGGCCCAGCCGAGCCCGCGCGAGATGAACACTGGCGTTCCCTTTGGCGAGCGTTGCAGGCCGCTTGCGTAGGCCGGGTTCTGCGCAGGGACGATGGGCGCCCCCACGAAAGGGAGCCTGACCTGGCCGCCGTGGGTGTGCCCGGCGATAAAGAGGTCCACGCGGGCAGAGTAGGCGCTATCGGCGGTATCCGGGTTGTGGGCCAACACGATGCGGCAATCCTCCTCGGGGATGGCGGCGAGCAGCTCGTCGAGGCTGGAGGGATCCTCCCACAAGTCTCCGGCACCGGCGAACCAGAGCCGGCTCTCGCCTCGCTCAATCATCCGCACCCTGTGCCGCAGGTCCTGGCCGGTCTGCGCCAGCCAGTGGGCCGAGCGTTGAGTGTCGGCCCAGTGGTCATGATTCCCGAGCACGGAGAGCACGCCGTCCGGTGCCTGCAGGCCGGCGAGGACGGGCCAGACGGTGTCGATTTGTGCTGTGCTGTTCCGCTCGTGGACATAATCGCCGGTGCAGACCGTCAGGTCCCGCGGCACGCGGTTGGCCCGGGCCACTATGCGGCGGATCAGCCCCAGCGGCATGAGCAAGCCGTAGTGGAGGTCCGTAAGCTGGACGATGGTATAGCCCTTGAATGCCTGGGGCAGGTTGGGGACGGGCACGCGGTAGCGGTTGGCCTGCACGAGGTAACGCTCGATAAGGAGCGGGTAGGCGGCGGCCAGCCCCGCGCCGAGCGCCAGCTTGATAAAGGTGCGCCTGCCGATCCTGAAGCTCAACCATACCTCCGATCACACCGAATCTGCTGCCCGCGTTCTGCCCGCCACCCTCTCAGAGGGTGGCGGCTCCATATTGGCCAGGGGAAACCCGCATCCTCACCAGAGGATGTTGACGGGATAATTCGAGAACACCGGATCGCGGCTGACGAGTGCGGCGTCCTCTGCGATAGCCTGTGTGATCAAGAGGCGGTCGAACGGATCCCGATGCAAGGGAGGCAGACTGTCCAGAGCGAGGACATGGGCCAGGGAAACCGGCAGCACCTGAATGCGGTTAGTCTCCTGCTGGTTGGCGATCAGGTCAGCCAGGGGCAGTGCGAGGGTCAACTTGCCAAGCTGGCATTTGATCTGCATCTCCCAGACGCTGGCCACGCTGAGGAGCAGTGTGTTTGTGGGGTCCTCACACAGGGCACGCACGCGCGGTGTGAGCTTGGTAGGGTTGCTGTCCCACCAGATGAAGGCATGGGTATCCAGGAGAAGCCTCATGCGTCCCCCAGCCAGAACTCTTCTGGCAGCGGCGCGTCAAAGTCCTCTGCCATTGAGGCGGCGCCGGCATGCAGCCCAGCTACCCGGCGAGGCTTGTGCGCCAAGGGCACAAGCCGGGCAACGGGTTTCGAACCCTCGGTCAAGATGACCTCACTGCCGGACATGGCGAGGGCGACGAGAGCGGGAAGGTTGCGCTGTGCCTCGTGCACATCTACCGATTTGATATCCACGGCTACCACTCCTTTCCCATGTTTGTATTCTAGATCAGAGTGGGTGCAATGTAAAGCCTGCAAGCTCGGGCCAGGAGAAGATGAGGCCACGGACTGTACGGATGATCAGGGGGGCGCATCGCACTATACGAGCCCGTGCTGCTGCCGGATGGCCTCGATGGTGGTCACATGCTCCTGTAGGTGCTCGGTCAGCATGTGCATCATCTCGCCCACGCTCAAGCTCTGCACTGCCCGGCTCTCGGCGTCGGCGATGGTCACCGTCCGCTCCCAAGCCTCGGCAAAGCGGGCGAGGAGGGACGCCAGGTACCGGCGGTGGGCCTTGATCAGGGCCAGGCTGGGCTCCACCGGCCGCTGGGCAAAGTGCAGCGCATCCGCCCAGGCCTCGTTGCCCGGAAAGTCCTCGAAACGGACGCGGGCGCCGGGGGTGGCGAGGGCCTTTTTCAGGATCATGGACCATACGTCTCCGTCGTCGGCGACGTGGTGGACGATCTGGCGGATCGTCCACTCACCCGGCCCGGCCGACAGGTCGAGTTGCGCCTCGGTCAGGCCGCTGACGGCGGCCTCCAGCCTGTCGGCGCCGGCGGCAAAGAGGTTCAGGGCTTCTTTCTGCGTGGTGGGTCGTTTGGCCATGGCCATGTCCTCCTGTGAGTGACGGGGGTAGGCGCCGGGCTCATGTGGCCGGCACGCTCTTGCTGTACATCGGCCTGTCGCCGTGGGCCGCCTCTTGGGCCGGCGCCGCCTCGCCCTTGCGGAGGAACGTATAAGACTCGCGGTGCCGCTGGTGATACCGGCCTGTGGGCTCAAAGCCGAACTCGGCCTGCAACTGGGCGACGGTCAGTGTGTCGTCGCTAGGCTCGAGCAGAAAGTGGGCGTCGTCCCAGTAGCTGCGGATTTCGACGCGCCCCGGGTAGCGCTGCAGGATGCGGTCGGGGATGTCATAGTTATAGTCGTAATGGCAGACGGCAAAGTCCAGATTGATGTCGCGCCAGATGAGGTTGACCTGGGGGTCCGTCTCGGCCAGGATGCGCCCACAGGGGTCGATGATGCGCGAACGCTCGCTCTGCACGGAGGAGACGACGTAATAGTGGTGCAGGTAGGCGTAGGCCTGTAGCGGAAAGCCGCCGTTGTAGGCCGACGGCCAAAAGACCAGGCGCGCCCCCTGGCCGGCGAGGGCCTGCCAGGTCTCTGGGAAGCCGGCATCGAAGCAGATCTGGATGCCCGCGCGGCCGAAATCGAGGTCAAAGACGGGCGGCACGGGGTCGCCGGGGGTGGTGCCCCACTCCATGACGGCATAGTCGTGGGAGGTGGTGACGGGGTGCACCTTGTCGTAAAAGCCCAGGATGGCGCCGTCGCGGCCGATGACGGCGGCCGAGTTCCAGCAGCGCCCGTTGCGCCGGGTGACGAGGGGGCAGATGACGTAGGCATGGTGCGCCCGCGCCCGCCCGGAGACGACGTCGAGGGTCGGCCCGTGGACGCTCTCGGCGATCTCTTCCGCTGGGCCGTGGGGTACCCCCGCCGTGGAAAATGACTCCGGCAGGCAGACCAGGTCCGCCCCCTGGCGTAGAGCCAGGTCCAGCAGGCTCAGGATGTGCTCGCGGTTGGCTTCCACCGTGGGGTAGAAGCGGTGGTTCTGGCAAACGGTGGCGATGCGTGCGCGTGTGCTCATGGGACGACTCCTTCATCGATGACCATTGGCTATGATCCGGGATAGAGCGTCACCTATGCCGTAAACTCGTACACCGGCGTCTCAACAACCCGGCTGGGCTTCTCTTCCTCCCAGACCATCTGCTGCAGACGCTCGACAGTCTCCGGCGAGAAAAAGCGCTCGCCCGTCTCCACGTTCACCCGGGCCGGGACGTTCTCAATGATGATGAATCTACCGTCTAGCTCGAGGGTATAGGTCACCTTCCGCTCGACGAGTGTCTCTTTCCACTGCTCATCTGCCATGCTCAACTCTCCTGACCCTATACTCAATCCACAGTTCAGGATCCGGCTCATACAGCGTAATGATCTTTAGCAGAGGACGCGAAGGATAGCTGCACACGATGTGCAGCGGTCTCCCTGGCGTGGTGAACCCGAGCACCAAGCAACTCGGGCCATACTTGTCATCGGGATAGTCTTCGATGACTTGCCCGCCGACGATGGCCTCGCGGACCTCCCGCACGCTGATACGGCGAATGATGGCGAGGTCAACCGCATGCTGTGAGAACTCGAACTGGTTTTGAACAACCTTCCTGCGGATGCCTTCGATGAGCGTCACGGTCACCTGCCTTGTGTTGCATGGGGCTACCAATATCCCACATCAGCTATCATGCGCTCGTCGCGGTCTGCGTCCAAGGACATGGGTCTCAGATCGGATGTAGAGCAGGGAGCTTTCTACCTGCCTATCGGCGCCATGTAGACGACAAACTCGTCCTCCCCATCCACGCCCAGGATGGCGTCTGCCGCGGCCTGGTTGTAGGCGCCGACGGCGCAGGTACCGGCGCCGATGGCCTCGCAGGCCAGGTAGAGGTTTTGGCAGAGGTGGCCGGAATCCTGGGCGATGATCTTGTGGGCGACGATGCTGTAGCGCCACTCGGTGCGGTAGGGGATGGCCGTCCAGAGAAAGACGACGGCGCTCTCCTCCATCATGCGCCGGCCGCTCCAGGCGGCGTCCATCTGCGCCTGCCGCTCCGCCAGAGGGTACAGGAAGCAGAGCCGGTGCTCCAGGGGCAGGTAGCGGTACAGGCCCGGCTCCACCCCTTCCACCCAGCGGATGACCAGGTAGGTCTCGAAGGGGTGGCGCGCGCCGCCGGAGGGCACGGTCCGCATTTCAGGGCGCCCCCCGCTCACCCCTTGTGTGGCCCAGAGGAGGAAGGAGAGTTCCTCCAGGGTCAACGGCTCGGGGGTGAACGTGCGCCGGCTGCGGCGGCGGCGGATGACCTCAATCAGCGGCGTCTGGCCCACGGTCAGGTCTTCCGGGGCGACGAGGTCGATCAGCCGGGCGCCTTCCGGGCACGGCTTCTCCAGCGGTGGGGGCGGGATCTGCTTGCGCTGGTCGGTCTCCAGGGTCCCCCACAGTTGCCAGTCATCGGCCTTTAAAAAGTGACGGCCTTGCTCCATCATGTTGACCTCCACTTCAGGGCGCCGGTGGATGTTGAGTGTGCTTCCATGGTACAGCAAGTGGGTGCGGGCCGCAAGTCAGCGGATAAGGATCCGCAGCGCCCAGGGATTGAGCGAGCCGCCAAGCTCTACAGGTTCCTGGCCGGCGCGTCGCATTGCTCGGTATAAGGCAATACTTGACGCTATCCGTATCCGATGCGAAAATGATCTTCTACTGCTCCTACGGTTCATGTATGGTCTGGCGGGCTGGACGTCGCAGAGGCTGGAGGGCACATGGTACAGGTCTCGGATTCCTCGGCGCGAGAACAGAATCTGGCTGACCTTCAGGTGAGTTCACTCAGCCTGATGGCTCTCTTCGCGGCCGCAGTTGGCTTTGCCTGGTTCATCCTGGTCGCCTGGCCCGAAACCGGCGGCGAGGCACCCCCTGTTGCGGCCTGGGCGGGGGGCATCTTCCTGATGCTCACAGCGGTGCCCAGCTTCCTGCTGCGCGAGCAGGCGCGGCTCCTCGCCTCCGCTCTATTGATGGCGGGCATGTGGTTGGCATCGGCCTGCGCAGTGCTGACTCTGCCTTCGGCCCAGGGAGCTTGTCTGTTTATCCTGCCGATCATCTTTGCGAGCATACTGCTCAACCAGAAAATCGCCTTGGCGCTTGCAGGCCTGGCCGGCCTGTTCACGCTGGCCGGTGGCCTATATGGCCTGGACCTCTCGGCTCTTTCTCTCGATCTGTGGCTGCCGGTGGTTATCATCCTCACTCATGGCCCAGTCGCCCGAGTATTATGGAAGCCCTCTGCATCCCGCTTGCGTGCGCGATCTGACGATCGTACACCGCAACGCCTGCCATCTTCAGTCTTTGGTTAACGACGTTAGTCAGCGTTACTTTATCCAGGGAGTTGTGGTCAGTGGAGTCAAAGGGTAGGAGGAACCGCCGTTCTGACGTCCGGCGGCTTGCCGTACACAGTGGCCGCCATACGCACAAGACAATGGGGGGTGAGTACCTATGAAGGCCATCATGATCATGTTCGACTCGCTGAACCGGCATATGCTGCCGCCCTATGGTTGCGATTGGGTCCATGCGCCCAACTTTTCTCGCCTGGCTACCCGCACCGTGACCTTTGACAACAGCTATGTGGGCTCTATGCCCTGCATGCCCGCGCGCCGCGAGCTGCACACCGGCCGCTACAACTTTTTGCACCGTTCCTGGGGGCCCATCGAGCCTTTTGACGACTCGATGCCCGAGATCCTCAAGAACCACGGCGTCTATACCCACCTCGTCAGCGATCATTACCACTACTGGGAGGAGGGTGGCTGCACCTACCACACGCGCTACAACTCTTGGGAGATTACTCGGGGCAAGGAGGGTGAGCCTTGGAAAGGCCAGGTGCGCGACCCGGAGATCCCACCGCACGTGGGCGACCGCTCAGGCGCCATGTGGCGGCAGGACTGGGTCAACCGCGGTTACATGCAGCGGGAGGAGGATCAGCCCCAGCCCCAGACGTTTGCCCTGGGTATGGAGTTTATCCGCACAAACGCCCAGGAAGACAACTGGTTCCTGCACATTGAGACCTTTGATCCCCATGAGCCCTTTTTCACCCAACAAAAGTACAAGGACCTCTACCCCCACGATTATCACGGCCCCCACTTTGACTGGCCCCGCTACGGTCGTGTGGAAGAAACGCCCGACCAGGTACAGCACTGTCGCTACGAGTACGCGGCGCTGGTTAGCATGTGCGACGCCTACCTGGGCCGAGTGCTCGACTTGATGGATGAGCTGGACCTCTGGAAGGACACCATGCTCATCGTCAATACCGACCATGGCTTTTTGCTGGGTGAGCACGACTGGTGGGCCAAGTGCGTGCAGCCCTTTTACAACGAGGTGGCCAATACGCCGCTCTTTATCTGGGATCCGCGCTGTGGGGCGTGTGGGGTACGCCGACAGGCTCTCGTGCAGACCATCGACCTGCCACCCACACTTCTCGACTATTTCGGTGTGCCGCAGCCGGAACACATGCAGGGCGTCGCCTTGCGCGGGACCATTGCCAGCGATACCCCGGTGCGTGAGGCAGGGCTCTTTGGGCTCTTTGGCGGGCAGGTGAACGTTACCGACGGTCGCTATGTCTATATGCGCGGGCCGGCATCGAGCGACAACACGCCCCTCTTTGAGTATACGCTCATGCCCACGCACATGCGCCACACCTTTGGCGTCGATGAGCTGCAAGATATACAGCTTGCCGAGCCTTTTCCCTTCACCCAGGGCTGCCGTACGCTAAAGGTCGCCGGTCGTGCCTGGCCGAGCTTTGAGGGGCTGAAGACGCTTCTGTTTGATCTGCAGGCAGACCCCCAACAAGAGCATCCCATCTCTGACCCGGCCGTGGAGGAGAGGATGATCGCGCATCTACTGCGCTTGATGCGGGAGAATGACGCCCCGCCGGAGCAGTACCAGCGGCTGGGCCTGCCAGCCCCGAGTGCATGAGTGTGAGGCTCACTGTGCAGAGCAGAGTCCGGCCGTGAACCTGGGTAAGGAGGTACCGTGAAGCAAGAAAACATGACGCCTCGCGAGCGCTGGATGGCGGCCATACGTCTGCAACCACTCGACCGGCTACCGTTCTGGCCCAAGATATTCGAGGCGTACCCTCGGGCGCAGAGGGCTCCTTTCTGCCACATGTCGGTTGACGCCATCCACGACTGGGTCGGCAGCGACCAGCATATCTCCCTACCGCCTTGTTACAAGGACATCAGAACGAGAACTTCGATCGAGACGGTAACCAAGGGGCACCGGCGCAAGACTACCTACCGGACGCCATATGGCCTCATGGAGGGAACAAGTCAGTTTGATGTAGAATCTCAGAGTTGGCACCCGGTGCAATTCCCTGTGCGCAGCCGCGATGACATCGGCCTCATGACCGAGATCTATGCGGACTGCCGGGTCGAGCTGGATGCCGAGGCGCTGCAGGAGGTCGGTGCACGGGTCCGTCAGATCGGCGATAGTGCGACGACGTGGAGTGTGATTGGCGAGTCGCCGCTCATGCATTGGGTCGAGTATGAGGCCGGCATCGAGAACGCGCATTTCTTCTTGTCGGACTATACAGCGGAAGTGGAGGCACTGTTCGAGGCGCACCATCAGGTGCTGTTGCGCCGGGCGGGCATCATGGCGGCCAGTGCCCCGACCGATGTCGTGTATATGGTCGAGAACACCTCGACCACGCTGATCTCCCCAGAGCAGTACCGCAGGTACTGCAAGCGCCACATCAATGAATACGGCACGATCGTGCGCGAGGCAGGGCGCTTGCTCGTGTTGCACATGTGTGGGCACCTGAAGGCGCTCCTGCCGGATCTGGCAGCCATGCCGGCGCAGGCCTTTGAGGCCTTTACCACCCCAACGCTGGGCGACACCACCCTGCTCGATGGACGTGCTGCCTGCCCGGACAAGTGCCTGGTGGGCGGGACCAACGCCATCCTCTGGACGCGCTCTGCCGGCGAGATCATCGAGACGATAGAGCAAGAGCTGGCCGCATTGCCGCACCATCGAGGGCTGGTGATTACATCGGCCGGTGTGATGCCGCCGCTCTGCGCGCCGGAGACCATCAAGGCCGTGGCGGACTGGGTGAAATCCTACCCGCTGCGCCTGTGACCACTGAGTTGCTTCCTATCCATCCGAGCAATACAAGGTTGTGTTTGCATACTAGCGAGGCGGCTGGGTTTGAAAACACGCCCTAACACGGGCCGCAGGATGAGCACCGGGGCCGGTGCTACGCTTGGCCCTGCCCGCCCGCCAGGCGCAGCGCCCAGGCCGCCTTATCGATCTGCGGCGCCTCGTAGGCGGTGAGCCGGTCCAGCAGGGCCTCCGGTTCGTCCTCGAGCAGGATCAGGGAGCGGTTGCGGGGGTCGATGAACGCTTGCTCCACGGCATGGTCCACAAAGTGCACGAGCGGAGTATAGTAGCCGCAGACGTTCAGCAGGCCGCAGGGCTTGCGGTGCAGGCCGAGCTGCGCCCAGGTCAGTACTTCAAAGAACTCTTCGATGGTGCCCAGCCCGCCGGGCAGGGCGACAAAGCCGCCGGCCAGCTCGGCCATCAGCGCCTTGCGCTCGTGCATCGAGCCGACGACGCGCAGGTCGTCGAGTCCGGTAAAGGCGACCTCCTCTCGCACCAGATGCTTGGGGATGACGCCGGTGACTCGGCCGCCCTCTTCCAGCACGGCGCGGGCCACGGCGCCCATGACGCCGACCTTGGCGCCGCCATACACCAGCCCCAGGCCGCGGCGCGCCAGCGCCCGGCCCAGGGTCCTTGCCGCTTCGACATATTCGGGTCGCCCGCCCGGGCTGGACCCGCAAAAGACACATACCCGTTTCACAATAGACCTCCAAACAGGGGCAAAGAAGGAGCGGCGTGAGCCGCTCCTGTCTATTATACCACTTCCTGTGAGGAAGTTGTGGAGGGTGGAACAGGCGGCCCGCCCCTGAGTACTTGCTGTCCACTGCCTACTCCCGGTAGCACAC
>DAOUGZ010000289.1:0-29511 GCA_034428955.1 Anaerolineae bacterium
CTCGCTGCTGGTGCGGACCCCTCCCCCTGCCCCCTCCCCGGCGCTCCGCTTCCGCGGCGTTCCTCCAGCGCCGGAGAGGGGGTGTGTTGGCCGGGCTGTTCCCCTCCCCCGCGCCGGCCTGAGCCGGCTCAGGCCGGCGCGGGGGAGGGGCCAGGGGAGGGGTTACGCCTACAGCAACATCCCCTCCCTGGCCGTTTCTTTCCGGCGCCGGAGAGGGGGGGTGTTGGTGGGAGGTCTTGCTGCTGGTGCGGACCCCTCCCCTGCCCCCTCCCCGGCGCTCCGCTTCCGCGGCGTTCCTCCAGCGCCGGAGAGGGGCGTCTGCTCCTGGGAGATCTCGCCTTTGGTGTGGACCTGTTCTAACCCCTCATAGGCGCCCACTTCCGGCACACACTGTAACGGCTCGCTCACTGTGCACATCGCTCCTCAATAGCAGACCGGGCTCCCACGCCCGGAATATGCGCGATGGCAAGCCGTTCGCCATAGCGGAGGGACGTGCCGCTTGCTACTGTGAGCGATGAGTCGCTCTACGTTGCGCTGCCGGGCGTGGGAGCCCGGTCTGCTGATGGAGAGGGGCGCGCACGTCGGCCTGAGCCCGGAATATGCGCGATGGCAAGCCGTTCGCCGTAGCGGAGGGACGTGCCGCTTGCTACTGTGAGCGATGAGTCGCTCTGCGTTGCGCTGCCGGGCGTGGGAGCCCGGTCTGCTGATGGAGAGGGGCGCGCACGCCGGCCTGAGCCCGGAATATGCGCGATGGCAAGCCGTTCGCCGTAGCGGAGGGACGTGCCGCTTGCTACTGTGAGCGATGAGTCGCTCTGCGTTGCGCTGCCGGGCGTGGGAGCCCGGTCGGCTGATGGAGAGGGGCGCGCACGCCGGCCTGAGCCCGCTCGAGAAGAGGCGGTGGAATCATCGCCGCCCCGCCTGTTTGGGCGCCCATGGCGTGGCCGAGGCCCTCTTGGCCCCTTGGCGGCTTTGTGGTACTATCACCCACAATCATCCATGCACTCACCGGAGGCACCCTGTGCAGATTATCACCTGGAACGTCAACGGCCTGCGCTCCGCCCTCAAGAAGGGCTTTCTCCCCTGGCTGGCCGAGGCCAAGCCGGACGTCCTCTGCCTGCAGGAGGTGCGCGCCCTGCCGGAGCAGCTCAGCCCCTTCTGGCTGGCCCACGGCTACGAGGCGCGCTTTTACCCGGCCGAGCGGCGGGGCTATAGCGGCGTGGCGACGCTGCAGCGCGAGGCACCGCAGGCCCAGCGCACGGGCCTCGGCGTGCCCGAGTTCGACGCGGAGGGGCGTGTGATCGCCTCCGAGTATGCCGCGTTCACCCTCTACAACGTCTATTTCCCCAGCGGGCAGCGGGACTATGGCCGGGTGCAGTTCAAGCTGCGCTTCTATGCGGCCCTGCTGGAGGTGCTGGATGCGGAGCAGGCACGCGGCCGCCCGGTGATCGTCTGCGGCGACTATAACACCGCCCACCAGGAGATCGACCTGGCCCGCCCGCGCGAGAACCGCAACACCTCCGGCTTTATGCCCGAGGAGCGCGCCTGGGTGGATACCTACCTGGCCCATGGCCTGGTCGACGCCTTTCGCAGGCTACATCCCGACGAGCCGGGGCACTATACCTGGTGGAGCTCGGTTACCCGCGCCCGCGAGCGCAACGTCGGCTGGCGGCTGGACTATTTCCTCGTCTCCGAGAGCCTCCTCCCCGCCGTGCGCGACGCGCGAATCCTGGCGGATGTCACCGGGTCCGACCACTGCCCGGTGCTGCTGGAGCTGGATGAGGCCGCGATAGCAGGCCCTGCCGATAGCCCACTGGACGGCTGAAAGCAAGAAGGGAACCCCAAACGGCTCGTCAGGGAAATCGGTGGCCCCAGAAAAGAGAGCGCCCGACGGATTTGGCTCCGCCGGGCGCTGTTGTTGTGTGGTCGGGGTTAGAACTCGATCTCCCGCTTTTCGCGCGCGGCGCGGTAGGCGCCCTCCAAGAGCTGGGTCAGGTTGCGCCCATCCTCCACTGTGATGGTCATCGGCGTGCCGTGCAGGATGGCGCTGATCCACTGGTCCATGGGCATGGGCAGGGCCTCGGGCAGCTTGGCCGGCGAGATGGCACCCTCGAGCCCCTCCGGCCTGAGCTGGGTGCTGACGAGTGTGAGCGCGCCGTTGGGGTTTCGCCCCACGTAGCCGTCGGTGCCATAGATCTCTATCGGATTGGGCCCGGCGCGGTGTACCCAGGCCGTGTCGAGAATGCCCAGGGCGCCGTTCTTGAACTCGACGACGATGGCCGAGTTGTCGTCGATGGGGTAGGCCCCGGAATAGTTCTGGATCTTGGCCACGAGGCTCTTGGGCTCGCCCATGAGCCAGCGCATCACATCCACCGTATGGCAGCCGAGGTCAAAGAGGGCGCCGCCGCCGGCCAGCTTTTCATCCGCGAACCAGGCGCTGCCGCCATGGAACCAGTGGTCCAGTGCGGCATTGTGGGCCACACGGGCGCGCATCAGGGTGACCTTGCCCAGCCAGCCCCTGTCCAGCACCTGCTTCAGGAACAGGGTCTCGGGCCGTGTGCGGCTGGGGAGGGAGATCATGAACTGGATGCCGCTCTGGTGCACGAGGTCGACGATCTCGTCGGCTTCCTGGGTGGTGATGGTCAGGGCCTTTTCGGTAAAGATGTGCTTACCGTGCCGGATGGCAGCCTTCATCACCTCGGGATGCTTGGAGGTCTCGGCGTTGATGACCACCGCGTCGACCTCGGGCGAGGCGACGACCTGCTCCAGATCGGTGTAGAGGGGCACAGCGAACTTGGTCGCGGCCGCCTTGCCGCGAGCGGGGTCATCATCCCAGATGCACTGGATCTTGGCCTCCGCGTGCCTGGCCACGGCCTGGGCGTAGCCGTCGGCATGAACGTGGGCCATGCTCAACATCGCGATGCGCAACATGGTATTTTGTCCTTTCGAGTTGCACGAACCTGGGAAGTTGGCCACTATACATCAGGTACAGTGACGGCGATTTCGTGCCCGACCTCGGCCGAGTCGATCAGCCCCTGGATAATGACGTTGGTCAGGAGCATCTGCTCGGGCGGGATGGGCGAGGGCAGCCCTTCGCGAATGGCCTCCGCAAAGGCTTCGTTCTCGCGCCGGAACAGCTCCACATCGTCGACCTGGGGGATGCCCTGCGGCACGGTGTTGGTCATCAACCCCCACTCGTTGCGGTAGACGGTGAGGGGGTGCAGGCGCAGCCCCGCCTGAGTGCCCAGGAAGAAGGTGCCGCCCAGGTCGTCCATGTGCATGATCCAACTGGTCTTGAAGACCATGACGGCGTCGTTCTCAAAGCGCACCCAGGCGACGCCGAAGTCCTCGACCTCCAGATCTTCGGGGTTCCACCGCCACGAGCCCATCACCGGCCGGCAGTAGCGGGTGCCGAGCATGTTGTTGGCCACGCCCGAGACGGCCACCGGCCTGGGATGGCCCATCAGGTTCAGGGCCGCGTCGAGGCTGTAGACACCGATATCAGCCACGGCGCCGATGCCGGCCGTCTCCTTGCGCACAAAGCTGCCGCCGGGGATGCCGCTGCGGCGGGCGGCGACGGTCTCGCAGTAGTAGATGTCGCCGAGGGTTCCGGCGCCGGTGATGGCTTTGGCGGCCTGCATGTGCGGGCTGTAGCGCGTTTTGAGCGCCACCATGAGCAGCTTGCCGGTTTCGTGGGCCGCCTGGGTCATGGCGGCGGCATCCTCGAGAGTGGCCGACATCGGCTTTTCTACCAAGACGTGCCGGCCCGAGCGCAGCGCATCCACCGTGGGCGCCCGGTGGCCCTGGTTGTAGGTGCAGACGCTGACCCATTCCACGTCTTCTTTGGCCAGCATCTCTTGATAGTCCTGGTAGGCGTGGGGGATGCCCCAGCGCAGCGCCGTTTGCTGCGCCCGCTCGTACACCAGGTCGCAGACAGCGACGACCTCGATCCCCTCAACGCCCCTTTCCTTGAGGGCACGCAGGTGTACCTGGGCGATACCGCCCACGCCGATGACAGCCATCCTGATGGTTCGCATCTCACGTCTCCTCTCGCAACGGGTACCGATCATATAAAAGACAAGCCACGTGGTGATCGCCGGCCAGCGCATACTCCGGCGGCCGCTGCCGCGAGCATTCTGCGGTGGCCTGAGGGCAACGGGCCACATAGACGCACTGGTTGGCCTCGTGGGTCAGCGGGCGCTCCGATGCCTCTCGTGAGACCCGGGTCGTCCAGCGGTTGGTCGGGTCGGCCGAGGGCACGCACTGCAAGAGCAGTTGGGTGTAGGGGTGCGCCGGCTGGGCCACGATCGCGTCCATATCGCCCGACTCGACGATGCGTCCGTTGCAGAGCACCATCATCTGCCCACCCAGATAGTAGGCGGTGGAGAGGTTGTGGGTGATGAAGAGGCAGGAGATGCCGTGCTTGTCGCGGAAATCCAGAAGGAGGTTCAGGAAGAGGGTACGCACGGCCACGTCGATCATCGACACCGGCTCGTCGGCAATGATGACCTGGGGACGGAGCAGGTAGACGCGCGCCAGCATCACTCGCTGGCGCTCCCCGCCGGACAGTTGATGGGGATAGCGCCCGATGATGTCCTGGGGCCGCAGGTCCACCGCCCTCAGGGCCTCCTCCATCATGCCCTGCTCTTGGCTGCGGCTGCCCAGCTTGAAGTTGCGGATCACCAGTTGCAGCACCCGCTCCACGCGATAGAAGGGGTTGTAGATGCCATAGGGGTCCTGGAACACGGGCTGCACCCGGCGCGTGAATTCCCAGCGCTCGCCGCTCGAGAGCCCGGCCACGTCCTTGCCGCGAAAGAGGACCTGGCCGTCGGTGGGCGGCAAGAGGCCCTGCAGCAGGCGCGAGAGGGTTGTTTTGCCGCTCCCCGATTCCCCGACGAGGGAGATGATGCCGGCTCGATCGTAGAGGGCCAGAGACACATCGTCGACGGCGGCGATACGCGCTCGTCGCAGCCCTCCACCGGGTGCCGTGTACTCTTTGCGGAGATGGCGCGCCTCTAGGACTGCTATGCTATCGCTCATAGGTCTCACCTATCCGTGCTCCTCTGTGGTTCTGATGGGCGCGACTCGCCTCGGGCGGTGCCGGCCGGCCGCAGGGGCCGTTGCGGCACCGCACTATTGGATGTGATGGCAGGCTACGAACCGCCCCGGCTGGGCTTGGATGAGCGGCGGCTCTTCCACCTGGCAGATGCCCGTGCTGTAGCGACAGCGTGGGTGGAAGCGACAGCCCGCCGGCCAGGCCAGGGGGCTGGGCGCCAGGCCGGGGATGCCTTCCATGCGCCGGCGAGTACCGCCCACACTGGGGATAGAAGCAATCAGGCCCTGGGTGTAGGGGTGCTGGGGGTCCTTGAAAACGTCGATGGTGCTGCCGACCTCCACAATCACCCCGGCATACATGATGGCCATGCGATCGGCAAGCTCGGCGTGGACGGCCATATCGTGGCTCACATACACAATCGTCAACCCCAGCCGCTCGCGGATCTCTTGCAGTTCCTGCAAGATGATGCGCTGGACGTTGACGTCGAGGGCCGTTGTCGGCTCGTCGGCGATCAGCAGGTCCGGGTTGAGGGACACCGAGGAGGCAATGGTCACACGCTGCTTCATGCCCCCGGAAAGCTCATGGGGGTACATGCGCGCCACACCCGGCGAGAGGCCCACCATCTCTAGTTGAGAGAGCACCTTGATGCGCGCTTCGCTGCGCGAGGCCTCGCTGTGCTCCACGATGGCGTCGACAATCTGGTCCTCGACACGCATCACCGGGTTGAGCGAGTTCATGGCTCCCTGGGGGATGTAGGCGATGTGCTTCCAGCGCAGGCGGCGCATATCCTCCGGCCGCAGGGTCACCAGGTCCAGCCCGGCCACACGCCCCGAGCCGTTGGGCCTGAAGAACCAGGCTTCGCCCGATTTGATGTAGCCCGGCAGCTTGATCAGGCGCAGCACCCCCTCCACCAACGTGGACTTGCCGCAGCCCGATTCCCCCGCCAGGCCGAAAAGCTCGTTGCGGCGGATGGCGAGGTTCACGCCATCCACGACCTTGGCCTCGCCCATCACCGTCTTGTACCAGACGCGCATGTCCCGGATATCGAGAAGGTCCTGCGGCTTGGTCTGCTCTTCCATGGCCTATTTCCCCGTCACGTTCTGCAGGCGCGGATTCGTGTACTCTTCCATACCGCGGTTGATCATGGTAATGGCGACGAACAGCAGCACCAGCATCCCCAGGGGGATGAGCAGGACCTCCATGCGCCCGCGGGTGTACACGCTCCAGTTGTTGGCAAAGTTGATCATCAGGCCGAGAGTGATAATGTTCGAGGGCCCCAGCCCGATGGCCTCCAGTCCTACCTCCGCCGCCATGGCCCCCACAACGCTGAAGGTAAAGCCCATCAGCAGGTAGGGCAGCAGGTTGGGCAGGATCTCGGTAAAGATGATGGCCAGGTCCCCCTGGCCCGAGACCCGCGCCAACTCGATGTAGGGCTGCTGCTTCATGCCCATCACCTGGGCGCGAATGGTCCGGGCGGCAAAGGGCCAGCTAAAGAGGGCCAGGATGGTGGCCATGGAGAGTACGCTGACTCTGGGCACCACCAGGGTGAGCCCCACCAAGATCGGAAAGGCGGGTATCACCAGCAGCATATTGGCGAAGGTCATCAGGACAGCATCCTGCCAGCCGCCTTTGTAGCCGGCGATAAAGCCGAAAAGGATGCCCACCAGAGTCGCGATGAACCCGGAGGTGAAGCCAATCTGCAGCGAGGTGCGCAGGCCGGCCAGGTAGTCGGTCAGGAGGTCCCGCCCGTGCCCGTCGGTGCCCAGGGGGTGCTCGGCCGAGGGAGGAAGCCAGTATCTAAAGACGCCCGGGCGGGCAGGGCTCACGTCGCCGATGATCGGCCGGTAGATGAGGGGGCCGATCAGGGCGACAAAGACCAGGATAGCCAGGAGGATGACCCCGAACTTGAACTTGACGCTGGCGCGCCAGCAACTGACCAGTAGCCTCAGCACGTTGCCCCTCCTCCCAGTGCCTCAACATGATCCCGCCAGGCACGAAACGCTCCGTGCGGCGGCGGCATGCCTGCCGGAATCGGTGTGGCGCAGCACTAGGCCTGAATCATCGTCCGTACCCGCGGGTCGATCACGGGCAGGAGCAGGTCCACAATCAGGCTGGCAGTCATCACGCTGACTACCGACAGCACGATGCAACCCATGAGCGTGTTGAAATCAAACACCTGAATGGCGCGGCTCATCAACTCGCCCAGGCCAGGGTAGACGAACTGCATCTCGATCAGGAGCGACCCGCTCATCATAAAGCCCAGGGTCAGGGCCAGGCCGGTCGCCTGGGGCAGGAGGGCATTGCGCAGCGCATAGCGGCGCATAATGTCGCCCGGCTTGAGCCCCTTGGCCTCGGCATAGAGCAGGTAATCCTCGCCGAGGATGCTGACCATCAACGAGCGCGTGGAGAGAACCCAACCGGCCAGGGAGACGATGATGATGGCCAGCGAGGGCAGAATGCCGTGGGTAATGACGCTCCAGATGAAATTCCAGTTGAGGCCGATCGGGTATTGGGCGTCCCAGGCGCCGCGCGTCGGCAGCAGATGCCATTGATAGCCCAGGAACAAGACAAGGAACAGGGCGATCAGATAGGGTGGAATCTGCGACAGGGCGATAGAGAGGTTGGTTAGGGCGCCTGCCAGGAAGGAATCCCTGAACCAGGCCGCTAGGGCCCCCAGCAGCAGGCCCAGAACCCAGGCAATCACGATCGAGATGCCCAGCAGCCCCACCGTCCAGGGGATGCGCCTGGCCAGCAGTTCGTGTACCGGTGTGGGAAAGTTGATGAAGGAAGGGCCCAGGTCGCGCTTGATCACCACATTGTACATCCAGCGCACATACTGCTCGCCCAGCGTGCCGTTCAGGCCGAATTGCTCCTTGTAATACTCGGCCAGCTCTTCGCCCCCCTGGATCTGCACCGAATATTGGCGCTCCAGGGTCTTGACCCAGGCGCTGATCGGGTCCACGGGGAGGAGGCGGAACATGAAGAAGGTGATGGTGAGGGCGCCCCAGATGGTCAGCACATAGGCCATGATCCTGTGCAGGTAATAGGAAGCGACGGGATGTTTCTTTAGCATAGCCAGGCCTTTCCTATCACCCTCCGGGAGGGTGCGCCCCTCCCGGAGGACACGACCCTCCCGGAGATTCCGAAGCACCTCCGGGAGGGTGACGCCGCGGGGTCGCGGGGGCTATTACTGGGCCTTGGGCGTGACGTTGAACAGAACGAACATGATCTGGCCCCACCAGTTAAAGGGCACGGTGTAGAGGTTCTTGGTCGAGAGCATATTGTCCCAGTAGGTGCTGTTGTGGAAGGTGGTGTAGTAGGTCTGAATCGTCGGCACACCGGGGCAATCGCGCATAAAGAGGTCGTAGGCCTGGGCGTAGAGGCCGGAGGCCTCGGGCGCGTCCACATTGATCTTGCTGATGGCGTCGAGCACCTCATCCAGCTCGGGGTCGCAGAGGCGAGTGCTGTTGCCGCGCTTGGTCAGCTCACCGATGGGCACGACGCGGTCGCAGGTAAAGCCGTTTAGTAGCTCCATCGGGTCGATGGTCGCGCCGCACATCCACCAGAAGCCGATGTCAAAGAGGCCGGAATCGGTGTTGCTGAACATCACCGGCTGCTCATAGTTCTTGAGCGAGGCCTCGATGCCGATGGCCTTGATCTCCTCGATGAAATCCTGGGCCATCATGTACTCGAAACCGCCGGGGCCGACCGGGGTGCTGACCTCGATGGTGACGGCATTGCCCTCGGGGTCCCTGAGAACACCGCCCTCCTGCCTGTAGCCCAGGCCCTCCAAGAGCTCCATGGCGCGCTGCGGGTTGTACTCCAACACGCCCCACTCTTCATTGGCTTCCTCGTTGATGAACTGGTCCAGGTTGCGATAGTCCGCCCAGGGGGCCACCGCCGGCTTGGAGGGGGGCATCCAGATATTGTCGGCCCACTTGGGGCGGTTCATGAGCATGGACATGGCACGACGGAACTCGGCCTTGTCGAAGGGGGGCTTGGCGCAGTTGAAAAAGACGCCGCGCGGACAGGGGTCGACATAGGCCACCATCCCGACCTGCGGGATCTCGGCCGATTTCTCGGAATAGACCGCATAGTCCATGCCGTGGATATCCATATTGTTCTCTTTGGCCTCGGCCAGTTGCTGCTCGGCCGCGGGACCCGTGCGGTAGACCACGTATTTGGGAGCGGGGAAGTACTTGCCTTTGTTCCAATAGCTCTCGTTCCGCTTCCAGACCATGATCTTTTGCTCTGGGTAGGCCCTGTCGAACATGTAGGGGCCGGTGGTGACCGGCGGGTTGTTCTTGAAGGTCCTGGGGTCTTCATTTTCCCAGATGTGCTTGGGAACAATGGGCTGACCGGTGCAGATGCGGCAGTAGAACATATAGTGCTCGCGTGGGCGCGGCTCGGAGAAGCGGAAGACGACGGTGTTGTCGTCGTTGGCGACAACCTCTTCCCAGGTTTTGGTGTCCGGCCCGCTCAGCGTCGGATCCTGCATGAGCATATTCATGGTAAAGGCGACGTCGTGGGACGTGAACGGCTCGCCGTCGTTCCAGGTGACGCCGTCGCGGATCTTGATCGTCAGCACGGTATAGTCGTCGTTGTACTCCTGGTACTCGGCCAGCCAGGGGATGATCTCGCCCGTGGCATAGTTCACGTACCACAAGTACTCATTGGAGACCTGCCACCAACCGGCGGCGAACTCGACCCCGTTGGGGATGAAGGGGTTGAACGAGTCAAAGACCGCAAAGTTGACCTGGTCCATGACCATCGCTTCGGCGCGTTTGAAGGGCAGGGTAACGCCGTTGAGCACACAGGGCGTATCGTCGACGGGCACCTCGGGGAGCGCCGTGGGCTCCGCCGGTGCCTTGGTGGGCTCGGGCGCCTTGGTCGCCTCGCCCGGAACGGCGGTGTCTTTGATCACCACCGGGTTCACAATCTCGGCCGTTGCCGTGGGGGCGGCCGGCGGTGCGGGCCGGCAGGCCGCCATCAGCGCTGCGCCCGCCGCAAAGGCCAGGCCGCGCACAAATTGCCGACGGGTGAGTCGCTTCGCTTCCATTGCAGTTCTCCTTCGCAGACACGGTCGGAGTGAGAACGCAGCAAGGTCGAAAGCCGGCGGGAGACTCTCACCAGTCTCGGAGCAAGGCCAGCAAGAAGCGTAGGTTGATCTCCTGTTCCCCTGACCTGCGCACCTCCTTTCCGGGAACACAGTAGCTGAGGTCCGCGGTGTCGACGACGCTGCGCGGCTTGCACAGCCGCGCCTGCGGCGAAAAGGTCTGGAGCCGGCAACCCCAGAGATATCGGCCGCCCAGTGAGGGTGCCATAGCGGCGAGGAAACGAAAACGCTCGCGCAGGGCTCGGCTAAGGGGGTGGATATATGCATATATCCACTTTACCAAAGTATAGCATATTACTCATTTCGCGTCAAGCAACACCGATGATATTCATCGGCACCCTGGCGCTCTGAGGCGCAGCCGGCAGGCCGCCCTCCAGGCGGCTCAGGAGCATCTCGGCCGCTCTGGCGCCGAGCAGGCGGCCGCTCTGCACAGCCAGGGCGACAACGCCCACGGCGTGGCCGGTGCTGCAACTGGCGCTGACGGCCGCCAGGTCGAGGCCTAGGGGGCGCTGGGAGGCCACGATACGCGCGGCATTGATAGCCATCAGATCATAGGTAACCCGCTCCGCCGCCTCGAGGTTGATGGCCATCAGCGCCGTCGCCCGGTCTTCCTGCAGCCGCCGCCGCAGACGCTCTCGAAAGGCCGACTCCTGCTCCGCCGGGTCCCGCACGGGGTAGTCGGTGGAGTAGACATCCAGCCAGATCAGGCGTTCATCGTAGGGCAGACCGTGAGCCTCCAGCGCCCGCCGGTAGCCGTATAGGCGGTTGCGGACGCTGGTGATGCCAAACTCGCCGTAGGCAATCGCCCCGACGCGCCGATGGCCCTTGGCGATGAGCGCTGTGGTGAGCTCGTAGCCGGCGGCTTCATCGTCGTAGACCACATGGTCGTTGGGCGCATCGGGGTAGTAGCGGTCCACCAGTACCACCGGGAAGCCACGCTGCGCCAGTCCGCGGTAAAAGGCCGCGTTTTGGCGAGCGCCGTGGGGCCAGATGATCAAGCCGGCCACGCCGGCGGCCATCACCTCGCCCACGCGCTCCCTCTCCTCACTGGGCGATTCGTAGGGGCCGACCATCTGCAGATGATATTGATGGGCCGCAGCAACCTCGGCAATGCCCATGATGGTGTCGTAGAGGATGGGGTGGCCGATGTGGCCCACGTTGTTGGCCAGAAAGGCAATCGTCCGCCCGGGCGCACTGTGAGCGGCCGAGGCGGGGGCCTCAACGGGCCTGAGCACAAAGGTTCCCCGACCGTGCCGGCGCTCGACGATCCCTTCCTGGGCGAGCTTGCCCAGGGCCTTGATGATGGTAATCCGGCTGACACCATAATCCTTGGCCAGTTGCCTTTCGGCAGGCAAGGTGGAGCCAACGGGAAACTCGCCCCGCGCTATGCGCTCCACGAGCGACTGGTATACCTGTTGGTAGCGCGGCAGCGGGCAGTTGGCGTCAACGGTGCGCACAGCCATACCCCCTCCAAGCACAGTTGTGGACTACTGGATACATCCACTGTAACATATTACGAACTGTGTGTCAATTGCAGGCGGGGAGGGGGCAGGGCGGAACACGCCGGGTGGGGTGGGGACGTGCGATGGAAGAAGCATCTGGCCTGCGGGAGAACCACACCGCAGGCCAGGCCATGATGCAGAGTCAGAAGAGGCAAAGCTAGCGAGACACTACGCTAAGTGAGAAACCCGAAATAGGCGACGGACATTCGTGGTATGCCCTGTAGCTGTAAGAGTGTGGTGGTTGACCTTACGCCTCGCACTGTTGGGCGCTTCGCACCCCTATTCTCTCCAGGAATGTCCGCCTGTTAGCTTCGGATAGCGCCTGGTACCTGGCTACGAGGCCATCTACCTCCAGTTCGTCGAGGCGGTGGTCGCAGGCCTCCACCGCTTTCGTCACGGTGCTTTTCTGGTCTGCCGTCAGATGCCTCGGCGCAGCCTGCAGGCGAGACCTGAACTCGAGGGCCTGCTCGGCACCGGCGCGAGCCACCAGGCCCAGGTCGGGCACATTGGCACTCATCCACACTGTCGCGTCATGCTGCCTTCTCGCTCTGATGGTCCGCGCGATTCCGGCATAGGCAGCCTCATGATCCAGTGGGGGCTCATCCTTTGCGAATGCCGCCTCGGTGTCGGCAATGCACTGCTCGACGAGCGCCTCAAACTCCTCCTCATCCAAGTCATTGCTGTCGAGCTTGTAGTATGCAGCCTCGAGGTCGTCAAGCTGCTGGCGTATCATCTCCAGGTCGCCCGAGTCATGTTCGTAGCCGTCGAACAACTGGCGGAGAGTGGTCACCTCAGCCTGCAGGTAGCGGATGTCGTGCAGAGTCTCTATCTGCGCGTTGTACACCTCCAGGCATCTGGCCTTGTGTTGCTGTTCCTGGCGCATGCAGTCTCGCCGCAAGGTTGCCAGCTTGGCTGCTGCGGCCGCGAGGCCATCTCGTGACACGGATACGTTGCGCTCCTGTGCCTCCGCGATTGCCGCCTCAAGGCTCCTTATCTGCTCCAACCAAGCAGCGATGGTGCGCAGAGGAGTAGAGGCATTGGGCCTGTTGGTTCGAACCAAGCTGTCAACATCGAACTGGAGTTGCCGCACCTTCTCGAGAAAGCGTATGTGGGCCTCAATTTCGCGGGTACGTTCCTCCAGTGCCGCTTCTTCGTCGTGCAGACCCAGCGCGTTCAGGTTCTTGGCGATCAACCGCATACGAAGCAGGAACTTGGGTAACTGGACCGGGCTCCCGACACTCTGACGGAGCAGCCATCTGGAGAAGCGTTCCTGTGTCTGGATCCGGGCTTGGGCCTCATGGTTCTCGACCACGCGAATCTGCTCGTCAGTCCACTTCTCACGTTCAGCGGTGAGAGCCATCCGGAGTTCCGACAGTCCAGCGGCACCCCAGGAGAGCCGGCCAACGTCATCTGCTTCCATTCCGGACTGCACTCTCTCAAGGGCTGTGGTCAATTCCTTATCGTAGCGGCGAAGCTGGCCTCGCGCCTCCTCTGTTTTCATACAGAGGTTCTCGTGCTGATAGTAGAGTGCCTGAGGCACCGGCACCCGCTCAGACAACTCTCTGGCCTTGCGCCGGTAGTCGACTTTGCCTAGATGCGTCTTCTCGATCTCCCAGGCGTTAAGCAGGCGGTTCCATTCACTTACCGCCTCGGCGGAGACCTGCAAGAGCGTTGTTTCGTCCAGAACGGAAAGCTCTAGGAAATTGCCAGGAATCGCCCGCTCCAACCAAGTCTCGACGCTCACCAACTGACCGTCTCTGGACAGCTCGAGGGCCTCTTTGCGAGCGCCTACGAATAGAGCGAGGAGCAGGCCGGCGGACGCGATGCTACAGCCGTATGGCGGCGCACACAGGGTTCGAAGTGCGCTGCCCAAGTTCAGCGGATTCGGCTCACCTGCCCCCGCCAACTGGGAATCCAGCAGGTCGATGATGCGGCGCACCGCCTCGTTGGCCGGCAAGAGCCTCAGCGCCCCGGCGCTATCGAGGCCCCCCCACGCATCCACCAAGACAGTGACGGCCCGGTTCCGCTGCTTCCGCGGGCGCGCAGCTATCCAATCCCGGTCCAGATGACCGCGAAAGAGTTCGCGCGTGAACAGAGCACAATCCTTAGCGGCGTTTCCGCTCGACGTGTAAAAGCCGTCAAAGGGAAAGGGTACGTGGCTGTGGTACACCTTGGTGAAGAGCCTTGTTAGCGTGTCTGTGAGCCTTGAGACTTGGATATCCTGACCGGTCGCGAAGACCATGTGGCGCTGCCGCGACAGATCGTCAAAGAGGTTGCGGAGCTCCTGTGCGAGAGCCTCTTTCCTGTCCAGGATATAGTTAGCATAGCGTTGCGACTCTGACCCTGGCGGCTGCTGAAGAGTCCAGTACTCCGCGACCCTGGCCCCAAATATCCCTCCCTGATCATGCAGGAACAAGATAGCGATGGGGGCCCCAGTCTGCCAATCTAAGCCCGCCCTCTCTACAAGTTCCCGCAGTCGGGCACTCGCCGCCCTGCGCAGCGAAAACAAATCACTCTCGGGGCCAACGTAGCAGTATATCAGTTGTCCCTTGGACACATGGACAGCCCGGGCATCCAGCCAGTTCCGGAAGGCAAGCTCGATCTGGTTCGGCAGCAGGGACACATTCGCGAAAGAGATCCGGTAGTTCCATTCTCTGGTCGCGATCTGGCATTCAGAGCCAAAGTCGGTGGGGAATTCCTCCAGGTCGGGGAACCACCGGGCAAAGTTCTCGCTAAAGATCTGTGCTCGCTGTGGAGCCGGGATCTCGGCCACTTTGCCGTCCAGATAGGCGATAAACTGCGCCCGCGGCACGGCATCGCCCACAATCTCATATTGGTGTAGGCCCTCGTTCCAGCTCAGAGCACCCTTCTCTGCCTCTAGAGAGCGCACAGCAGCAGCCGTGACCTTGTCGTCCCGTCCGGCCAAGCGGGCTAGAGCGTGCAGACAATCCTCTCTGGATGCAGTTCTGAAACTCAGCTTGCTCATTAGAAGCACCGCTTTCAGAACTCGGTTCTCCTGCTCGTCAAGCTGATGCCCATACTTGCTGAGCACGCTCCCGAGGGCATGCGCCGAGGCCCCCTGCTGCCAGGATCTCTCCGACGCCAGGAATTCGTCGACCAGGGCATCGCTACAAAGATCGACGGGAGCCAGCGAAAAGCCAGGCGAGACGTCCACATTTGCCATCGCATCGTAGGCATCGGCGAGAAGCGACAACGCAGATCGTTGCTGCAATGAGCGGCCGACGGACGCTAGGCGATAGAGCAGCCAAGTGGACATGGGGTGTAGCGGCCAACAGCCCTTGCAGATGATCTGGTCGAAGGTGCTCGCCTCGCGCCAGATGGCATGGTTCTCCAGATCCGGGAACCACCGCTTCATCTCCTCCTGCACGACGACGGCGGGCTCCGGCTGAGAGGCAATCTGCTCCTGCAGAGCGACCGGATCACGCTTCTCGAGCAGGTTGGCAATCAGGGTCTCCAGGTTTGTGGAGAGCCTCACCTTGTGAACCATATCGTAGCGCGTCACGTACCGCTGGAGGTCATCGCGCAGTTCGGGGGCAATGCGCGAGATGTAAGCACGCAACTCGTACTGGATGAGAGCGAGGAGAAAGACTCCATCGGGGTTGGCCTGCACAGCTTCGAACAGCTGCTGCAAGGCGCCTGGGCCGGCCAACTGCGGCCTCTGAACTGAGAACTCGAGGTAGCGTCCGAACTCGTCAAAGAGGATGAGGATGCCGGCGAAGGGCTTGCCCTTGCCGCAATACATCTCACGAGCAACGCGGACAAAATCGTGCAGCGATTCCTGGCCTACTGCTCGGAATGGGACGCCCGTCGTACGCTCGTAGATGGCGCTGACTCGCTGAAACGTCTCCTCATCCTGGCGCTTCAGACGCTCCATGATGTCCGCTGCGGTCGTCGCAGAGCCGAATGCTTCCTCATAGTCAGACCGAAATGGATCGAATAGCGACTCTGTAAAGTTGATGGCGTACCTGAAGCGTGGGCGCAGATCCTCCAAGGGCGAGGTGTCTAGGCCATACCTGCGGAGCCCGCATAGTACCTGCCGCACAATCTCAGCGGTAAGGTCGAAATCTCGCATACCGTTGATCGCGACCGTGAGATACGGCTGCTCAAGCTCCGATAGGATGCGGCGCACCCGATCCCCGATCCCGCGATCGGCGACGCTCATGTTATCAAGGATTCTGTCTGCCAGGTCCGACTTGGGTGCACCGAATAGCGAGGCCAGCGTGACGGCGAGGTGCGACTTGCCCGTGCCATAGCCCGCTATGGCGAGCGCGAACGGCTCGTCGCTCTTTCCACCCGTGATCCTCTCGATGATGTCTAGGGTGAAACTCGCTGTGTCTACTGGGTGCAAATGCTGGCCCTGTGACGCATCGCGGACCACGCCATGATAACTGGGTCCATGGAAGGCGTAGTGCTTGGCAGCCTTCTCTGCCAGTTGCGGATTGCTCTCAAGCCAACCTATCTGAACGGCGCCGTCGAAGAGCAGGTCCCTTCTAAACGATACGATGTCACCGAGCTTCATCGCCACCCCCGTCACACGAGCTCGTTAAAGATACAGGGCCACACAGTATCAGCCGCGGCTCTCTTGTCGAGTATCCAGGGCCGCATCTGGCGATCGACGGTCACAAAGCCCTTGCTGTCCAGCAGCATACACACTCGCTCCACATCCTCTGGTTCCCAGTAGCTAGCTTCAAACCACATGGTCGCCGCGAAATCGGAGAGGGTTACCTGGGTCTGGCCTGGGAAGTGTGCCTCCATCAGGCTGAGGACCATGCCCGAGTAAGCGGCCGCATAGGCATCGAGGAGTGGCGCCTTGCATCTCCGAATGATCTCATCCGATACGGTAACGACGCCCGCCCTGCCCAAGGCAGCATCGTCTTCATACGCGCGGACCAGCGGTCCGGTCCTGTCATTGCCCGGGCCAAAGACCCCCTTGAGGTACTTTTCCAGCTGCGACCGCGTAAAGCTGCTGCCCAGTATGCGCCGTCCCTCGGCAAACACGGACCGCCAGGCCATCGCACCAATATCCGCTCGGCATAGGTGCATGTGAGCGAGCCACTGCGTCAGCCGCTCACCTAGGTACCTATCTTCAGAGTAGACAGCTCGGCCCAACGGGGTGAGAACGGGCTTTTTGGTAGCCCCGCCTGCATCCTGCGCCAGCTCGACAAGCCCCATGCCCCGGGCATAGTCCAGGATTGCCGGCACCTTGCCCGTGGATTCGCCCATGGGAATACCCGTCTCAGCGGATATCTCCTGGTAGGTCCCCTGTTTGCCTAACGCCGCATAGTGAAGCAACGCACCGATGAGGCGCCTCTCTGGCACGAACGTCTTGTGAAAGTTGATCGGCAACATACTAGAATCGCTCCGCGAGAGGCTGCACTTGGATCTTGTAGTACCTCTTCATGTCCAGCGCGCCGCTGGCATCGTTTCTTGTCGGGCCAAGCGAATAGCATTGGCCCCTCGCCAGCGACGAGAGGCGCCTGACCCAGTCCTCAGGGCGCTCATCGGTCGCATCCGCCAGAATCTGAGCAAATGTCCTGAGCTCGGTATCGGCAGGCTTGAAGAAGAGCTTGTGGCTTGCCTGGAACAAGCGATCACGTTCGTCCCTGTTCAGGCTGCTCAACGTTTGCGTCGCCAGGATGAGCGAGATGCCAAACTTGCGCCCCTCGGTCAACAACTGGCTCAATGGGCTGCCGCTACGGTGATCGAGGTTCTGAATCTCGTCGAGCACTACGACTCGTGGCCTGTCTTTGCTGCCCTTCGCGCGGTAGTAGCGGTAGAGATCGATGAGAGAGAATTCGGTGATTAGCCTGGCAATGTCCTTCGAGAAACCGGCAAGTTGGATGATATGACAGCGCGACTCTGCATCGTTGTAGAGCCTCCCCCAGCTCTCCGGATCCTCCTCACCAAACGGGCGCATGTCGATGAGCGGCTGCAGTTTGCTGACAACCGAAGCGGCCGAACTGGCCACAGGCCCGCCGGCTGATCTGATGCCCTCCAGGCGACGCATCAGGCTATGCAAGTTGAAGGAGTCGCTCTCATCAGTGATACCGTCGCGAATGCTGTTGTAGAGCGCGGACCACTGCTGGTCACCGAGCTGGTAGACCTCCGAGAACACCCCGGTAACGCGCTCTGCGGTTCGATTCGGTGTTTCTCTCAGCTCTTCGCCGTCTTCATCAATCAGCATGGGCTGTTGCCGGAAGGGGTTGATCGGCAACGGTTTGCGCGCTATCGTATGCTGTTTCGGCGCAAGCTCTGCCCGGAACACCTCCTCGAGCTGGTTGCTGGTGAACCCATCGGTATAGTCGACGATGAGAGCGTTCTGGCCGGCCTTGGCTAGCTCGCACAGGATCGCTTGTATCGTATAGGTCTTGCCGGTGCCAGACGCGCCAAAGACCAGGATATGCCTGTTGGGCAGGTCCGGATGGCCATACTCCCAGTGGACGTGCCTACGGCCCGGCAGAGTGTGCCCCAGCAACACACGGTCTACAACGCGCTCAGGGAGCGCGATAGCCGGCCCCCTGCCGCCAGTGAAGTCGCTGGACGCGGCGGGCGATGGCTCAGAACCACCAAGCTTCGGCAGATCGGTCTCCGGCAGCCGCCGAGAGTCCTCGTCACGGGATGGGAGCCCGCCTTCACCGCCAACGATGGGGAGCACCGCCCGACCCTGCCGTGCCAACACATGGAACGTGCGCCGAACTGCAGGCAGCCCGGCAAAAATGTGGGCGCTGGCGCCCTCCAGACAGGCCCTCCGGATCAGCACGCCGCCCGACGTCAGCGCGGGGATGACGATCTCATCCTCTCCAACCTGGAGTGGCCATTCGGTCTGGCGCTCTAGAGTGTCTCGGTCGCTGTCCGTCCAGAAGGCGACCACTGCGCCTTGCCAGGCAATTGTGAAAAAGCCTTCGGCCAACCGCTCCAGGGCCGCCAGCGTCTCTCGGTAGGAGTGCGTGCTCGCGGTGCCTCTCGTCGCCAAAAGCCGGTGCAACTGCATCCACCAATAGCGCTGATCGGGCCGGTCTTCGATGCCCCGCGGCCGATCCTCGCGGCCCGGCGTGAGGCAGTGAGCGAGCCAGGTGAGCCCACTGGCGACCTGCTCGTGAGCCTTGCTCAGGTGGCTCTCCGAGGACTGTGCCAGCTTGGCTTCCAGCACCTGGGCCTCGACGTCAAAGTAGCCGTCGACGACCCTGGCGCGCAGCCTCAGCAGGTCGGGCCTGGTTCCGGTTGGCGCATCATCGAACCAGTGCTTGAAAGCATCGAGAGAGATGAACTCATCGCAGAAGGCGGCCTCGTCACGAGGCAAGAGCTTGCGCAGGGTCGCATAGGCTATATAGTCCCGCACATACTCCGATGGACCGGTCGCCTTGACAACGGAGAGGCCGGCCATCCACGATGCCTCCGCCATGAGGCTGGTCGCGACGCGCTCCGCAGCGCCTGGCTCCCACGGCCCCAAGCGCGCCGTGAGCTGCGACGCAATCCGCCTCTTGATGTCGACGAAGGCAAACTGCTCCGTCGACACGGTATAGTTGTTCTCGCCGTGCGCGCCGACACCCGTGCCAAAGCCGATGATTTCCCGCGCTTGCTTGCCATCGGGTGATGTGTGGCGCAAGAGCTGGTCGTCAACGCTGGGATCCATGCACACGACCCAGGCACAGCTCTTATGGGCGGCATCCAGCGCACCCTCCCAGGGGCGAAAATCACTCTCGCTGAATACCGCGTGGCGCCACTCGGGCTCGATGCGCCCCCTTCCAACGCGCGCCATCACCTCCGCATGCATCGAAGCCAGGGTAAATCGCCTGTGGCTGAGCAGACGTTCACGTTGGCTGGCTTTGCCCCCTTCAGTCAGGCGGCAGCAGGCCCTCTCGAGAACGGGGAACTTGCGAAAGCTCTCAGAAAACTCTTGCGAATCGACATAATCGAAGCGGCTCACGCCCGCCCTGACAAAGTCGGTAAAGAACATGACGTCCGATGGCGTACTCAGCAGCAGCCGCGCCAATTGCTCCTCGTGCCGTGCGCTGGGGACGACGCGGTAGGCGATCGATATCCGGCAGTTCTGGTAGTGGCGCTTGCTGGATGACAGCTCGGCTTCCTGCCAGCGATTTCGCCAAGCATCGAGCCACCGGGTGACCGACGAGTCGTCCCGGCCTGTTGAGAAGATGGTGATCCGCAGCCCATAGGGCCGATCGCCGCGCTCGCGCAGCACCTCCCTGAGGTATCCGTCCACGCCAGCGATAAGGGGCTGTATCTCGCCACCGCAGTAGGCGCCGACAGCCAGGCCGTCGTCGGCATGAGGGTGCAACTCTCTGTAGCCCAGCAGGGTGTTGCAGACCAGCGCCGAGGTGCGCGTCTCCCGGAAGAGTTCGGTGTCGCTGATGTCGTCATCGTCTTCGCTGTCGTCGTACTCGAGGAGAAGGCGTGAGCTGATCTCTGCGGGCGTGGTAGAGCAGTTACCTAGGAGATGGATGTAGTTGTGGCTCCTGACGGCACTGTCCAGTACGTAGGAGCTGTCCTTGAGCGTGCCAAAGATGGGCCGCACGATCTGCGCCAAGTCGGTCACCCTGTTCCACGCTCTCTCGCTAAAGCGCCGGCCATCGCCCTCGCTGAGCCCCTCGCCGGCACGCACGCAAAAGCTCTCACAGAGGAACGCGTGCTGGTGATGTATCATGTCGATCACGGCCGGATGGAGGGGCGTGGCAACCGCGTATGGCAAGTGAAGCTGCCACTTCCAATGCTCCGCACCCGCATCCTGCTCATCGACGAGCAGGAAGGCCTTGATCAGCAGAGCGTGCAGGTTGCTCTCTGCATTGTGACGCACCAGCGCATCGCACGCCCTGCAGTAGGCCTGGCGCAGCGCGCTGGAGCGTCCCTCTAGCGCGCTGAAAAAGCCTGCCTGCTCGAACTCGCGCAGGAAGGCTTGATAGCTGCCCGAGAGTGTGAGGAGTGGCGCCAACGCCGGGTCTGCCGGGCCGATGCCCGATGCCGAAAGCAGATCGACGACCTTTCGGCGAGTCCTCTGGCCCAAGGCCACAGCCACGAGCCGGCTAACCTCAGCCTCGTCTCGGGCCATGAACACCTGCGGCAAGTACGGCAGCGCATAGGCCGGCAGCGCATTGCCGCCATGGCGAAAGCCATCCAGCGCCCAGTCGTAGAGATCCACAAGCAGGCGAGCCTGATGGTTCTGAGGCAGGCGCCAGAGGAACTCGCGGCGGAAGCGCTTATCACCGCCCTGGCCGAGCACAACCTCAAAGCCGAACGCCGGCTCCGCCACGGTCGACTTTTGATAGCGTAGCTCCCGCTCCCCCTCCGCCGGACAGAGCCGTGAACGCACGGCGATGGGGCCCCTCCCCGGCACCTCCCCAAGCTGCTGGATGTGCTCCTCCAGTAGCTGATCGATGCCTCCGAGCACTTTGCGCAGAAAGGTGCGGGCCAGATCACTGCCACTCTCGCCATCGGCAGCATCCTCGCTGCTGGGGTCATAGTCGTGCCTAAAGCTGACGGCGCGCAGGCTGATGCTGCGCAGCTCCTCCGGCACGAAAGCGCGCTTACTGGCCCTGGCCTCATCGCAATAGTCACCAAGCGTCAGCCAGAGGGCGTGCAGGAACACCTCAGGCGCAGTGCCCGACAGCTTGCGAACGCTTGGCCGTGGAGGGGGCGGGTCGCCGTTTCTGGGCCGCCGGTAGCCAAGCACCTTATCGTGGATAAAGATGAAATCCGCCATGAGCAGTTGCTGCCGGTCGGCATCCGAGCCGTCGTCAATGTAGCGCTGCAGCGAGTTGAGAAGGTCCTCGAGCGAGGCAAAGTTGCCCAGCACCTCCTCATCCGGCGGCTCGCGGTTCTCATTCCTGAAGCCGCTCAGCGCTCTGTTCGCCCGCCTCCTTGCCGATTCGTCAAGGAATGCGCCATAGTTCATGAACTCCTGTGCCGGACCCAGATAGCCCGCCAGGGTCTTTCTCCGCCCGCCGCGGGCCAGCCCGGGCATTGGCGGCAGCTTGAAGGCCGGCAGATGGCTGAGCACGAGCCGGTAAGCCTCGCGACCGGTGGCCACATCGGTCAGGTCCAATTGCTCCAGGAAGCTGCTGATGGCCGTGAGATCGGCCAGCCCGTGGTCGTAAATGGTCCTGAGCGCCTCGGCGATCTGGGCCAACGCCGAAGCATAATCGTGCTCCTCCAGCACCCGGCCGAACTCGGCGTTGACCCATTCCTTGAATGAGTGCCTCAGGCAGATATCCCAGATGGCGCGATCATCCAGGTGGAAAAAGTCCTGCAGGCTGGCGCGATCCTCGATGTGATCATAGCCTGCGATCACACTCACCAGTGTATCCTCGCGCTCTGCATCCCTGACGCGGTTGCGCAAGCTCGTGAGGTTATCCTCCTGGTTATACCACCCACGCTCGCGGATGCGCTGGAAGGCGTCCCTGTCGCTGGCAACCTCGGACAGGCGCCACCGCTCGCCCAGCCTGTAGGCGATGCCGTACTGGAGACTGATGCGGCGATCGATGGCCCGGGCGAGACGCTCCTCAAGCTCCTCGCCAACCCGTCGGAGCAGCGGAGCGGGGTATGAGGGCAGGATGAACCTAAAGGTGCCGTCGCCCGCCGACTGCCTGGCGACATAGCCCACGATGGTATCTGCCAGATGCTTCATGCCGTGCCTCCTGCCTACAGATCATCGGTCAGCGTGTTGGTGTTGTGCACGATCGACCAGGCATCCGAGAGCTGGGTCAGGAACCCGCCGGCGCGCAGGCTGGCCTCGAGCCAGTGGCCATCGTGCGACCGCATTGACGCGCTCGATGGCAAGCCACTCCAGGCCACCGCCTCTGTCAGATCGTCGCCATCGACGACCATGCCATAGTGCAGATAGAGCCTCTTCCGAAAACTCTCGGAGGTACAGCGCCCACCAGGCGGCAGGAGGGCGAGCACGAGGTATCGCAGTATCTCATCCGTCATCGTAAAGCGGGCGCCGGGCCCTCGTTTCGGCACGATAAAACCCAGCTTCTTGCCCAAAGACAGGAACAGCTTGTGCCCGTACTTGCTGTCGGCCTCTCTGTACAAACGGTCCACAGGAGTCTTGTGGCCCTCAGCATTCTTCTTCAGAGCCTCGGTACGCAGAGCGCGCTGGATTAGGCTCTGCACCACCTGGAGGTTGCGCTGCGAGGCGAGCCGCAGCGGTCTGGGGGCGCCCTCCGGCGGCGCCAGCACCCAGGCATAGCCCAAGGGTGCCGACGTACGCGGCATGCCGGCATAGCGAGCACTCTGTGCGCACAGGCTCCGCAGGACCTGAAGGGCGCAGCCGGTCGTCAAGAGCTCCAACCGCTCCACGGGGTCCAGCGTTGCCCGCAGCACCCGGCTCAGCTCCACGGCGAACAGGTACCCCTCGCGCCAGCTCTCCTTGGGGCACCAGGCGCACGAAAGCCACCCATCCTTCTCGTCCTCACTCCGGTTCGCCGCTGCCGTCGTGGCCGGGTCAAGGCCCTCGATGAACTCGATCAGGCGATCAAGCGCGGCGCCGTGCGGCCCGCGCAGGCTGCTCAGGCTCTGCTCCAGCAGCGCATGCAATCGCTGCGGGTCGGCCTCCTCCGCCAGCAGGCAATCCGGCTCAGCTTTCTGTAGCTTCTGCAGAAAACCACCAATCGCCTTGGGCTCGGTTACTAGCGCATTACACATCTGCAGGTACAAGAGTTCTCCACCCCTGGCCAGGAAATCGCGCCTCGTCTCAAAGTATCTTGAGCGATGCTGGATCACTGAATCCCATTCCTCGACTGAGAGAGCCTTGGCAGCACTTCCACTCCAGATGGTCTCCCTTGTGAGCAAGGTCGATGTGATGGGGAAGAACGTCTGAGCGCACCAAGTACGGTTCAGGCCGGCGCCCTGAAAGCCCCGGAGCAGCTCCTCGAGCCACTCCACCACCTCTCCAGCTTCGGCATTAGCGGCCCGGATGCGCCCTTCCAAGAGCCTAACCAGCTTTTCATAGTGCTGTTCGTGAACGGGGTGCCGCGTGTCGATGCGCGAGGCCGTCAGAAACGCAAAGAGCTTGAGGTTCAGCTTGATCGGCGGTCGGTACTGGAGGAGCACGCCGGCGGGCCAATCTGCAAGCACGGCCGGCTCGGGCAGCGCGGTGTGGATGCGGACGCCACCTCTGCGCTTCTCGCAGAGAGCCACGGCCATGAGCTCCGCCAACAGCTCGAGCACCCCCTGATCGGTGAAGAAGCGCCTGCCAAAGAGCCTGATGGCCGGGTTGCGATCCTCACTGCCTAAGGCTTGGAGGCCAGGGAAGGGTTCGGGCAAGCCTGCTGTCATCACGACACCTCCATCTGGTCACCCGAGAAGTGGATGCGGACCTGAGACAGCCTGCGCCCGGCGCCGATGCGCAGCAGGTGCAGTTGCCAGCCATCGTCCGCGGCCGGCGGGCGTTCAGCGAGGAGCTGCGCCCCGAACCGCTCCAGCCGGTCGGCGTAATAGGCCGAAAGCTGTGCCGCGATCTCTCCCTCGTAGCGCTGGCTGACATAGTCCAGGAAGGGCAGATCGAGCAGTAGCTTCGCCTTGCCGCCCACCCTCCGCAGGGCAAGCCTGCCGTTGCCCGCCATGGACCGGTGGCCGGGCTCTACCGAAACCCGAAAGTCGTCCGTGGCAAAGCAAGCCAACACCACCTGGGTGTTGGCGCCCAAAGCCCGCCGGTTGAGCGTAATGTAGAGACGATCCTCAACCTGCCAGGTACCCTCGGGCAGCGGCACCGCTGCAAAGAACTCTTGCAGTACTTGCATCACCCGGCACCGCAGGCCCAGCTCCCTGTGCGGCTGGATGGCACTGCCTTTGACTATTTCGAGGTAATCGCACAGCATCGGCGAGCGCAGGAATGTCGACAGGTACTCCCTGCGCGCCTCGCGCTGCTCCAGCGCCGCAAAGAAGTAGACGAGCCGGCGCACCTGCTGACGCGCTGCGGCGCCGGGTGCCTCGCTATGGCCCCGCACACGGCGCAGGATATCGGCGGCCCTCCCCACCAAGGGCGCGCCCAGCCCCCCCCGGTTCCAGATCTCCTGTTCGCAGCGCGGGTGCAGCATGACCCCGAACTCGGCCTCGCGAAGGTATCGCACGGGATGTAGCTGCATCGCCTCGGGCTCCGGCCTGGTGCCATCATCGCCGAAGAAGCGATTAAAGAAGAGAGACCCGGTGAGCGCCTCCTCCAGGGCCGTCTGCGACCAACTATGCAGCTCTCCGCAGTCCCGCCCCGCAGTCAGCGCGTACGCGAGGTGCCCAATCATCTGCCGCATCGTAAGCCGGACGCCGTACTCGTACAGGCGCGCGTAGGCCAGCTTGACGCGTTCGACCACAGTCTCCTGGTATTCCCGGATCAAGCGCACGTTGGCCCACACCGGGCAGTGGTCGCTCAGCCGGCAGCCGGCACAGGCGAGCCAGTTGTCTTGGGCAAGCATCTTCTCAAAGACGGTACAGGCGGTGCCGATGCTGTCAACCCGGCCGACGTTCAGCAACACAAAGCGGTCGCCGAGCACCGGCACAATGTCGTCGGCTTCGAGCGCCCTCAAGAGTTCGCTGACCACCTGGGCCTGGTCTTGTCCGTAGATGCCGCTTTGGCGCGCGCTCTGCAGCAGGGTGCCCGTGTTCGTGACGATGAGATAGGTAAAATCTTGGTTGGCCGCCGCCTCTTCGATGACGTGCGCCCGACGGCTGGCGACCAGTTCGCTCATGTCCTTCACAATCACAAGGCGCTGCTCGGGGACCTCGATCCGTTTGGCTGTGGGCATCGCCTGGCCGGTCAACTCCCGATAGACCTCGGTGGCGATGGTTGTCTTCCCATCGCCGGCGTTGCCCGTGAGGATTACGTTCTGGCGCCGGTCGAGCAGCCGCTCCCGCACCAACTCGGCCACCGGATTGTGCACGTGTATGCGCTCATAGAAGGGGTTGGAGCTCTGCGCTTCTGCCGTGGCATTCTCGTTTCCCGCCGATGCATTCGAAAGCGTACGCAGGTAGGCCACGAATGAGTTGTCCTGTTCGGCCATGACGGCGCAAAGCTGCTCGCGGGCCGTCTCTGGCGAGATATCTTCCTCATCCTGAGGCTCGGCCTCGTCAACCATGGGCTCGAGCTTGGCCTCTTCTTCAGTCACCCGGGCTGCCTCGAAGTCCTTTCGCATCTCTTGCACCGATGCAAAGCGGTCGGCCTCGCGCGTGGCCACAGCCCTCTCGAGCCAGCGCCGCCACCTCCTCAGCCAGTCGGGCACAAGCTCGCCGGGCACGCTCGCCGCATCGCCCACCGCTGGGTTGGCGTAGGGCTTGCCGCCAAAGAGCCACTCCCACAGGGTGACGCCCAAAGCGAAGAGATCACCATCGGCGGAGAATTGCATCTCCGCGCCGAGGATTCTGTCGGGGGGGACGTAGCCCACCGTGCCCGCGAATTCATCGATGCGCGGCCCCCCGGCAACGCTCAGATCGGTCAGTTTGGCTTCGCCGGCCTGCGTCATGAGGATATTGTCAGGCTTGACGTCGCCGTGCACCAAGGGCTCTGCCTCACCATCTGCCGTTCTGTGCGTGTGAAACGCCTCCAGAGCGTCCATAAGCCCCAGTGCGACCCTGGAGAAGGACTCCAGATCAGGCCTGTCTCCACGGCGAATGCGCTCCCGTAGCGTTTCGCCCGCAACATATTCCATCACCAGGAAGAACCGCTCTTCCCCCCAATGCCCCAGCCTGCCTTCGGAGCGCACGATGTGCGCTGAGCGCAGGCCACGGGCATACTCCTGCTGGCGAAAGATCGCCTCTTGGGGGACCTCACGGTTGAACAGTTTGAGAGCAACTATTTCGCCGCGTATGGTGCGGGCACGGTACAACTGCGCCTCGGCCCCCTCGCCAAGGAACTCGAGAATTTCAAAGACATCCCAGCGGTCGCCAGGATTGAGCCTGGCATTGGGCATGCTCGTCTGCGCGGCATCCGGCGAGCTTTCAGAGAACGCATCGGCCATCGCGCGCGCGTCTCTGAGTCGCTCGCGGCTATCGGCCACGGTAGCCGCCTGGATAGCCTCAATGGCCCGCGCCGGCACTCCCCGGCCGGCCAGGCAGTCAAGCTGGCGACGGCGGAGCCTCCCTCCCTCGGCGATCAGCTGCCTCGCCGTGGCGAATGGTCGCTCTCCGCCGAGCAGCTCGTAGGCGATGACACCCAGCCCGAAAAGGTCGACGCCCTCGTCGAAATCCTCCCCTGCCAGCAGCTCGGGCGCCGTGTATCCGTCATCCTTCAATCCAGACGGGTCAGGCAACACCGTGACGTCTCCCACCTTCCGGTCCAGGTGGAAAGAGAGGTCGAAATCGGTCAGCTTGGGGATGCCGTTCATCAGGAGCACGTGCTCGGGCTTGACGGCACGGTGGATGATGCCCGCCTGGTGGGCAGCGACCAATGCCGATGCGATGCCCCGACAGACCTCCAGGGCCTCGTCAACAGTCAGCTCGCGCATCCTGTCTGCGAGCAGGTCCCTCAGCGTGCCCGGCTCGGACCAGTCCGACCCCTCGATCAGGTCGCCTTCTTCGCTAGGGACCCTCCAGACGCGGTGGATATTGGGGTGATCGCCGATGCGCGCGACGGCAACGAGGGTGTTTTCCGCTCTGAGCCTGGCACGCGCCTTCTCCATCGGCGTACCCACTTCCGGCATGCGAAAGACACGGAAGCGGCTGAGGCCTCGCGTCTGCCCGTCAACGGGCCGCGCCAGCAACTCGATGCGGTCGGGCCGCTGGATGAGGAATTGCACCGTCTCGTAGCCGGGGATGCTGTAGACGTTCTGCCGCGGCGGCCTAGCCAGCCTTTGCAGGTACTCCATCACCGCGCCGATCTCCCGGTCGGTTAGCATCTGCCCCCCAGGCGCCCCGTCGCGCTTGCGCAGATACGAGAGCAGGTCGTCGATCGAGGCAAAGGTTGGGTTATGCCGCCCATCGGCGACGGCGGCCGCAGGGGAGTCCGCATTCTCGACGACGGCATCCGGGTGCGTCAGCACCACCACCGACTCGACCCACACTCGCGGAAAAGTCGGGAACTGGTGTCCATAGAGGTTCTTGAGGAGCTTGCACTTGACGCTGTTAATCCGGTGGGGGTCCGGCCGGTGCCGGTAATCGTCCAACACCCACTGATAGGGTGCCACACGCACATGGCCCGACCAGTGCTTGAGCTCCACCACGTACAGGCCCGAGCGCGCCGCGATGATCAGATCGTACTCGTAGTAGCTGTTGGACTGGACATCATAGATCTCTACGTTCGACAGCAGCCTGGCGCTGCCCGGGATACCATGGCGCACGACTTGTATAGCGTGCTCTTCGTGAGCGAACAGAGAGGTTCCTGAGGAACTAGCAGTATACAGGAGTTGGCCACCGCGCAGTTGGTCATCTCGCTGCTGAGCAGACGCGATGGTGGGGATCAGTGCAGCCAATCGCTGCTCCACCAGTTGTTGCCCCTCCTCACTACTCAGTGCATTGAGGAAATCACCATCCATGTGAGCAAAGGCAACAGTCTCAATCAGCCTCTTGCGCGTGAGTCTGGTCTGTTCGTACTGACGGTAAGCCTCTTCCTGACCCGGCTTAAGGTGCAAGTGCCAACACCCGTCGCTCTGCATGTGATAGTACGGGTACTCAAGATGCCTTCGCTCAGACGGCCAGGTTGGGCAATGCCTCTCGAATTGAGATGCGAAGATAGGTTCGAGCTCCTCAAACGTGAAACGATTGCCATGGTCTTTATGACGCTGAACCAAAGCAGCGACGGCCAACAAGAGGATGTACTTATGTGGACTTACTCTGCGGCCCTTGGAGCGGGACGCCATCCTATCCAAAAGGCCTTTAAGGGCCTCCAGATCGGGCGACTGCCCAGAATCCATCTCTTCCCTCCCCACGAGAGTACGCCAGCAAGAACCTGCGGGGCAAGGCAGCGAGGGTGTGCAAGCACATCCTCAGGCCCATGCATAAAGAGCACCGAACTAGATGGCACCAGTGCACTAGATGCAGAACTGACAGGGCTCCTGGAGTTGACTCCCTTCTACGACTGAACAGAAGACATCGTCAATATCATCTTCGCCAAGCACATCCACCAGACGGGCGTTCCTTTTCCGTCTTTCCTGCTCTGCGAGCATGCGTTTCGCGTGTTCTTCCTTTATCTCTGCAATCCGGGCCGGGTCGCACAGTTGCTCCAGGCTCTCCGACTGGACCCAGGTAAAACGCTCACCTGAGTCGCTGCACTCCTCGTATCGCATAGCATCCTGAAAAAGACGAGGGTGGTTCTCGAGCAAGCCTACCCACTCGATTCGCTGCTGGAAGAAGCAAAAGTAACAGCCAGAGCGAGAACGCCAACGATAGTAGCGTGGCAACCCGAGACCCGACTCCCTGAGGATCCGCAGCACGTCCTGCTTCTCTATCCCGTCTTCCTTGAAGGGATAGCGCGCTCGGATATTGGGCTTCGTGCTGAGGTAGCCGAGGCGGTCCTCATCGGCCCTAATCCCAACATAACTCACCGCATCGTCGTCGCCTACGTAGCGCTCAAACGGCCGAATCTTGAGGTGTTTCGTGCACCAGCGCATCTGGGGCGAAGGCAGGTAGCCTCCATAGACCACCAGCCAATGATCGAAATCGCGCCCGTCGTGCTTCAGTCTCACAACTGGCCTCCCAAGGTACTGCTCCAGGGTATCCAGGTACTCGTACGTCTCGGGGAGCTCTTTCTCGGTATCGCAGAACACGTATTCGAGATCGGGGATCCTGTCTCGCAGGTAGATGGCCAGTGCCGTGCTGTCCTTGCCGCCGGAAAGGCTCAGGATGTGGCGGATGCGTCTAGTCATGCTTCTCCTCCCCGG
>DAOUGZ010000290.1:0-5682 GCA_034428955.1 Anaerolineae bacterium
ATACCGAGCTCCTCAAGCCCAAGCACTTTTTGCAGCAGTTCCACATCAAGTACACCGACGAGGAAAAGCTCAAGCCCCTCATGGAGCAGGAGAGCGTCGAGACCTGGGTGCAACTCTTCTCCCGTAAGGATATCACCAACTGGGAACTGTGCCGCAAGGAGGGCATCGGCTTCCCCAGCCTGTACCCCTGGCTGCTGAAGGAGACGGGCCCGCAGACCTACACCTACGAGCGTAACCCCTACTACTTTAAGGTTGACCAGGCCGGCAACCAGTTGCCGTACATCGACGAGATTGTCAGCAGCCAGGTGCCGGATATCGAGATGGTGGCCATGAAGCACATCTCCGGCGAGGTTGACTTTGCGCGCGAGTCCGCCTCGCTGGTCAAGATGCCGCTCTACAAGGAGAATGAGGAAAAGGGCGGCTTCAAGGCCCTCCTGGCCCGCATGCACGTGACCTATACCGACGTCTTCCTGAACATGACCTTCAACGACCCGGTGTGGCGCGAGGTCGTGCAGAACCTGAAATTCCGCCAGGCCCTCAACTATGCCATCGACCGCGAGGAGGTCATCGATGCCGTCTACTATGGCTATGCCGAGCCGAGCACGATGATCAACAGCGAGTTCAACCTGGACAAGGCCAATGCCCTGCTGGACGAGATCGGCATGGACCAGCGCGACGGCGAGGGCTTTCGCCTGGGGCCCGACGGCAAGACCTTTGTTATTCCCTTCGAGACGGGCGCGCAGGCCCCCAACCTCGTGCCTTTCTGCGAGTTGATGTGCCAGTTCTGGCAGGCGGCCGGTATCAAGACGACCCTGAAAGTCATCGACCAGACGCTCTGGAGCCAGCGCAACTCGGCTAACGAGCTGCAGGCCACGGCCATCTGGACGCATACCCCGCTCTGGCACTATGAAGACTGGGGGGCCAGCTTCTGGTGCCCCGAATGGAACCGCTGGCATAGCACCGGCGGTCAGGAAGGCGAGGAACCGCCCGCGGATGTGAAGGAGTTCTTGGACACGGTCCGTGCCCAGAGCGCCGTTCCGCCGGAGGAGGGGATCAAGGCCTACGAAAAATGCCGTCAGATGATGTACGACCACATCTACTACTTTGTGCACACGGAGCGCGAGATGCAGCCCTTGCTGGTGAACGCCAAGTTGGGCAATGTCTCCGAATCCCCGGATGCTTTCGCCATCGCCTCGAACTTTGCCGGGGAGCAGTTCTTCTTCCGCGAGTAGTGCAGGGCGTACCCGATACGGTCATGCCTGCCGGGGCGTGACGTATGCGTAGACCTGACAGGTTCCCCGAAACCTGTCAGGTCTACCGAGCAGAGGAGGGTTGGCGAGACTATGATCGGATACATCGGGCGGCGCATCCTGCAGATCATCCCCCTGCTGATCGCTCTCTCGATTATCATCTTTATCATCATCCAGTTGCCCCCGGGCGACTATGTGAGCATGTACGTCCAGCAGCTCGAACTGGCTGGCACGGACGTGGCCGAGGCTGAGATCCAGCGCATGATCAACATGTACCACCTGGACAGGCCGATGTACGAGCAGTACTACATCTGGATCCGCAACATTGTGCTGCGCGGTGACTTTGGCCGCTCGATCCAGTGGGACATGCCCGTGAAGGATGTCATCGGCGAGCGGTTGGTCCTGACTATGGTGGTTTCGATTCTGACCCTCCTCTTCACCTGGGCGGTTTCCATCCCCATCGGCATCTACTCGGCCACGCACCAATACTCCTTCTTTGACTACTTTTTCACCTTTGTCGGCTTTATCGGCATATCGGTCCCCGGCTTTCTCATCGCGCTGGTGTTCATCTACACCGTCTTTTCGCGCACCGGCGTGGCGCTGACGGGGCTCTTTTCGCAGCCGTACGTCCAGGCTCCCTGGAGCATGGCCAAGATTCTGGACGGCATGAAGCGCATCTGGCTGCCGATGATCGTCATCGGGCTCTCGGGCACAGCGGGCATGATCCGCACGATGCGCGGCATGATGCTGGACGAGCTGCAAAAGCAGTACGTCATCACCGCCCGCGCCAAGGGAGTCGCAGAGAGGACGCTCCTCTTCAAGTACCCCGTCCGCCTGGCCACCAATCCCATGATCAGCACAATCGGCTGGCTCTTGCCGACCATCATCTCCGGCGAGGCGCTGGTATCAATCGTCCTCAACCTGCCGACGACGGGGCCGCTGCTCCTCAAGGCCCTTTTGGCGCAGGATATGTATCTGGCAGGCAGCTTTTTGCTGGTGACGAGCACGCTGACCGTCATCGGCACCCTGTTGTCGGACGTCCTGCTGGCCTGGCTGGACCCGCGTATCCGTTTCGGCGCCGTTGGCGAAGAGGCGTAAGGCAAGGGAGGTTTCCATGGCGGGAGCAGATCCGATATTGGCCGGGGGTGAGCAGGTCAAGGCCCGGCGCCTGGGGGAAGGGGCGGCCCCGGAGCGCGACAAGCAGGAACAATACTTTGTCGCCTCCCAGTGGCAGCTTATGTGGTGGAAGTTTATCAAGCACAAGCTGGCCACCATCGCCTGGCCGGTGTTGATCGTCCTGTACGTCAGCGCCATCTTGGCCGATTTCCTGAGCCCCCATCTGCCCGATAGGCGCTTTACCGACTATAAAGAGGCACCGCCACAGGCTATTCGCTTCCATGATGCGGAAGGCGGGTTCCAGGCGCCCTTTGTCTATGACGTCAAGCGCGAGACGGACGAAAAGACCTTCCGCCGCACCTTTGTGGTGGATACGAGCACCAAGTTCCCCGTGCGCTTTTTCGCACACGGCGAGCCGTACAAGCTGTTGGGCCTGTTCAAGACGGATATCCACCTCATCGGCTCGGAGGGGCCCCTGTTCCTCCTCGGCACCGACAGCCTGGGCCGTGACCTCTTCTCGCGCATCCTGTACGGGTCGCGCATCTCGCTCTCCATCGGCCTGGTCGGCGTGGCCATCACCTTTACCCTGGGCCTGCTCTTGGGGGGCATCTCGGGCTACCTCGGCGGCTTTGTGGATACGGTCATCCAGAGGACGATCGACCTGATTATCTGCATCCCCACCATCCCGCTGTGGATGGCCCTGGCCGCCGCATTGCCTAGGGACTGGCCGGTGGTGCGCATGTATTTCGGCATTGTGATCATCACCTCGGCCATCAACTGGGTCGGGTTGGCGCGCGTCGTCCGCGGCAAGCTCTTGGCCCTGCGGGAAGAGGATTTTTGCATGGCTGCCCGCCTGGCCGGCGCGTCGGATATGCGCATCATCCTGCGGCACCTGATCCCATCCTTTACCAGCTATATTATCGTTTCGCTCACGCTCTCCGTCCCCGGCACCATCCTGGGCGAGACGTCGCTCAGCTTCCTCGGCCTGGGCCTGCAGCCGCCGGCGGTGAGCTGGGGTGTCTTGATCCAGGATGCGCAAAAGCTGGAGACCATCGCTCTGCACCCCTGGCTGCTTTGGCCCGCAGCCTGGATTGTGGTGACGGTGCTCATGTTCAACTTTTTGGGCGATGGGCTGCGGGATGCGGCGGATCCGTATCGATGATACGTAATGCGTAACCCGTGATGCGTAAGGTTGCCGCAGCACGATGCTCGTTGCTTCGTGCGGGGCTCGCCCTGATGAGCGTCACGGAAAGCCGAGTTTTCGCAGTGGCAACCTTACGGATCACGCATCACGCATTAAAGGGGGTGACCGTTGAACAACCAGGATATCGTCCTCCTCGATGTGAAGGACTTGCGAGTCTATTTTCATCTGGACGAGGGGCTCCTCAAGGCTGTGGATGGGGTGAGCTTTCAGGTGCGCAAGAAGCGCACGCTGGGGCTGGTGGGCGAGAGCGGCTGCGGCAAGAGCGTGACGGCGCAGGCCATTCTGCGCATCGTCCCCAGGCCGGGCCAGGTCGAGGGCGAGATCACCCTGCGCCGTAAAAACGGCACCCTGGTGGACCTGGCCAAGCTCGATCCCTTCGGCAAGGCGATTCGGGATATCCGCGGCGCCGAGGTGGGGATGATCTTCCAGGAGCCCATGAACGCCTTCTCGCCCGTCCATACCATCGGCGACCAGATCGTGGAGGGGATCCTGCTGCATGCCACGAGCGACAGGCGGGAGGCGGAAGAGATCGCACTGAACGTTCTCACTCGCGTGCAGATGGCCAACCCCGCCCAGCGGATGAAAGAGTACCCGCACCAGCTCTCCGGCGGCATGCGCCAGCGGGCGATGATCGCCATGGCCCTGGCCTGTCACCCCTCCATCCTGATCGCCGACGAGCCGACAACGGCCCTCGATGTGACGGTGCAGGCGCAGGTGTTGCAGTTGATGAAGGACCTGCAGGCCGAGTTCGGCATGGCGACGATCTTTATCACCCACGACATGGGCGTCATCGCCGAAATGTCCGACGAGGTGGCCGTGATGTACCTGGGCCGCATCGTCGAGTTTGGCGATGTGGATACCCTTTTTCATGAGCCGCGCCACCCCTACACCCTCGAGTTGCTGCATTCCATCCCCAAGATGGACCAGGAGCCCCGCACGCACCTGAACACCATCGAGGGGACCGTTCCCGTGCCGCTGAACCTGGGGCCCGGTTGCGGCTTTCACACCCGCTGTCGCCGGGCCACCATGGGCCGCTGCGACCAGATGGACCCGCCCTGGATAGAGGTGGCCCCCGGCCACTGGGTCAGATGCTTCTCGGGGAACGCCTGACCACAAAGACACAAAGGGCACCAAGAATCACAAAGCATAATGGCTTTTCTTTGTGTCTTGGTGGTTCGGTGTTACCACACGGAGGTAGGATGCCTTGGACAATAGCCTGGTGCTCGAGGTCAAGTCTCTGAAAAAGTACTTTCCCATCAAGACCAGCTTTTGGCGCAAGACGGTGGGCTACGTCAAGGCGGTGGACGATGTGGATGTCTCTGTGGGCCGTGGGGAGACGCTGGGGCTGGTGGGCGAGTCCGGCTGCGGCAAGACGACGCTCGGCCGCTGTGTGCTGCGGGCCATCGAGCCGTCGCGCGGTGAGATTATCTATCATGCCGGCGATGGGCAGCGCATTGACCTCATGGCCCTGAACCCGCGGGCGCTGCGGGAGGCCCGCCGGGAGATGCAGATGATCTTCCAGGACCCCTACTCTTCGCTCAACCCGCGCATGACGGTGCTGGATATCATCGGCGAGCCGCTGACGATCAACAAGTGGCCGCACAAGCAGGTCGTCGAGCGGGTGGTGGAACTGATGGACCTGGTCGGCCTGGACCCGCGTTACATGCGGCGCTACCCCCACGCCTTCTCCGGCGGGCAACGCCAGAGGATTGCCGTGGCCCGTGCCCTGGCCATGAACCCCAAGTTCCTGGTCTGCGATGAGCCCGTTTCGGCCCTCGACGTCTCTGTCCGCTCGCAGATTCTGAACCTGCTGCTGGACCTGCAGAGGCGACTCAACTTGAGCTACCTCTTTATCTCCCATGACCTGAGCGTCATCCGCCACATCTCGCACCGGGTGGCTGTGATGTATGTGGGCAAAATGGCCGAAAAGGCGCCGACCAAGGAACTCTTTGCCAACCCAATGCACCCCTACACCGAGGCGCTGCTCTCGGCCATCCCCCTGCCGGACCCGCGCATCCGGCGGGAGCGCATCATCCTCAAGGGCGAGGTGGCCAACCCGGCCAGGCCGCCCTCGGGCTGCTACTTCCATCCCCGCTGCCTCTACGCTCAGGA
>DAOUGZ010000291.1:0-6818 GCA_034428955.1 Anaerolineae bacterium
GTGGGGAACTCGCTCCTGGCCAACCCCGGCGAAGTGATGGGGCGCTTTGGCCGGCCGGGTTATGGAATCTATGATACTGAGACTGGTGCGTTCAAGCACGTTGACCTACGCTGATCGCTTGGCCCAGATTTCGCACCGGCGTGGAGAGTAAGGGACGGATTCACCAAGATCTCAAAGGTGCGGGGGGGTGATCTCGCTCCTACCATAGGAAGGCTTCTGCAGGGACTGCACAAGTGCTGCATGGGCGAAATACCTTTGAGACCTTGGCGCTCTCTGCGGTGAAATTGTTCTTCAAGGTGCGGAAAACAGGCTTTGCGTTGTCACTGGGTGCGGAGGCATTACAATACGATGAGTGGTGTTGTTTGGGGCCCTACATACGAAGAGATGTTTGACCCGTCTCTCCTGCCGAAGGACGTGCAGCAGGAGGCCCGGCGCGAGGACGACGACCTGTCGCCGGCCGGCCTGTACCGGATTACCTGGCGCGATGAGCGCGGGCGTGTGCGCGCGATCCGGCTTGCGCCCGAGTTGACGGGGGTCGATGCCAACATCCTCGTGCTTATCGGCAAGCACTTTCCATCCGGTAGCCACAAAGTGGGCGCCGCCTATGCTGCGCTGATGGAGGCCGAGCTGGACGGCCGGGTGATGCCGGGTGAAGTGACGCTGGTAGCGCCCTCGACCGGCAACTTTGCCCTCGGCGTGACGCAGGTGGCCAGGATCAAGGGCTATCGCTCGTTGGTGGTGATGCCGGAAGGGGTGGGCACCGACCGTTGCGAACGCATCTGCTCTGCCGGCGCCGAGTTGGACCTCACCTCCGGCAGCGAGGGCGACCTGGTCGCCATGCTCGAACACACGCGCAATCGCTATTCGAGCGACCCCGCCTATGGCGTGCTGGAGCAGTTTGAGTTGTTCGCCAACTATCGCTTCCACCGCCACGTGACCGGGCGCAGCGCCATCGAGGCCGCCGCCGGTTTTGGCGATGGTCGCGTGGCGGCGTTCGTCTCCGCCCCCGGCTCTGCGGGCACCCTCGCCGCCGGCGACGCCATCAAGGCCCAGTATGGCGACGCTTTGGTGGCCGCCGTCGAGCCCGCCGAATGCCCCTATCTGTTCGAGGGCCGGCGCGGCAGCCACCACGTCGGTGGGGTAGCGGACGGGCTGGTTACGCTGGTGCACAATGTCCTCAATACGGATTACGTGCTGCTCGTGTCGGAGGAGGACTGCCTGCGCGGCCTGCGGGTCATCCAGGAGGGGGCGGCGGTGCTGACGCGCGTGCTGGGCGTTTCGGAGGCGGCGGCGCAGTCGCTGGCGGACCTCTTTGGCGTCTCCAGCATCTGCAACATCCTCGGGGCCATCAAGCTGGCCCGTGCCCTGCGCATCCCAGCGGGGCGCAACATTGTCACCGTGGCCACCGACGGCTTTGACCGCTATCCGGCGGTCCTGGCCGAGTACGAAAAGGCGGCTGATCTCGTCACCCTGCGGCTCTGGGCCGGGCACGTCTTTCGCGATATGGAAACCAAGGGCATTCTCGATGTGCGGCCCGTGGAGCAGAAGGAGCGTCTCTTCCGCCAGAAGGATGAGCTGTGGCACCGGTTTGGGTACAGCGACGAAGCACTCGAGGCCATGCACGCCCTGGCCTTTTGGGAGGAGGAGTACGCAAAGGTGGTCGACTATGACCGACGGCTGCGCGAGGCCAGAGGGTTCTGAGCCTGTTTTCCGTCCCTTGCTCTCTGCGCTGGTGCGGAATCTCGAGCCTGGGCGCGGCTTATCGCCGGCAGGCTCCAAAGTGACGTTGGAGTATTCGTCTCCGGTTGTCAGCGGTCAAACCGCTTGGTGTAAATCACCAGGTCGTCGCCCGGAGCGTAGAAATCGGGGATGGTGGCCTGGCGTTGGCAGCCGATAGCCAGGTAAAAGCGGCGCGCGGGGCGGTATTCGGAGGTGCCGGAGGTCTCGATGACGAGCAGGCGCGCGCCCTGCCGGCGGATGCTCGTTTCGACCCCGGCCATCAGCGCCCGGCCGATGCCTTTCCCCCGTGCCTCGGGCGCCACGGCGAGCCAGTACAGGTCAAAGGTGCCTTCGGTCAGTGGGGTGGGGCCGTAGCAGGCCATGCCGAGGAGGCACCCACGCTTCTGTGCAGTTGCGGGCTCTGCGGCGCCCAAGGATTCTCCCTCGTGCCGGTAGACCAGAAACTCGTAGCCGCCACGATCCGGCTGCTGGAAATAGTCCTCCAGCATCTCTTGCACGCACTCGACATCGACGCGCCCAAAGACCCCTGCGCGCTCGATGAGGCCGATGATCTCCCCCACATCCGCCCGGGCGGCTCGCTCAAGCATCGCGTGTCTCTCCATCCGCCAGGGTCATCCGCTTGAGGGCCAGGTGCACGATGCGCTCGGCCATATGGGCATGGTCGTAGCCCAGGGCGCGGGCGGCGCGGCAAAAGCCGGCGTCGGATGCCAGCGACGGATTGGGGTTGACCTCCAGGATGTAGGGGGTGCCGTCGCGCTCGCGCACGTCGACGCGGGCATAGTCGCGGCAGCCCATGACGCGATAGGCGGCCAGGGCCTCCTGGGCCAGGCGCTCGGCGAGAGCCTCGCTGACGGTGGCCGGGCAGATGCCCGGGGTATGGGTGTAGGCGAAGGAGCCCTCGATCCACTTGGATTCGTAGGTGCAGACGCGGCGCAGGGGGTCGGCGATCTCTTGATAGTCGATCTCGGCAACGGGCAGGGCCTCGGGCGGGTTATTGCCCCAGACGGCCAGGTTGAACTCGCGGCCGTCCACAAACTCTTCGACGAGAGCTGGCTGCTCGTAGCGCTCCAGGACGTAGGCGACGCGTTCGGCCAGGGCCTGCGGCGTCTGGACGACCGAATCCCAGGTGATGCCCAGGCTGCCGTCCTCGGCCACGGGCTTGACAAAGGCCGGCAGTGGCACAGGGCAGGGCTCGTTGGGCGAGGAGAGCACAGCGTAGCGTGGTGTCGAGAGGCCGCGGGTTTGCAGGCGGGCCTTGGCATCGGCCTTGTTCAGGCAGGCGGCCAGGCAGTGCCCGGCGGCACCGGTGTAGGTGTAGCCCAGGCGCTCCAGGGTAGGCGGCACCTCGGCCTCCAGGGCGGGCTCGCCGGCCAGCCCCTCACAGAGGTTGAAGACGACCCACTCATGGGGCGAGTAGGGGGCCAAGGCCATGGCGACATCGTCGGTGGCGCCGGCACACTCGGCGCGGTAGCCCAGGCTGCACAGGGCGGTTTGGATCTCTTGCGCAACCTGCGCCGCTTCCTGGTCGGCCAAGACGTCCAGCGGCTCGCCACTGGTGACGGCCGTGACCTGGTTGTAGAGCACGATGACGGACCACAGACGCGAAGAGCCGGTAGATAGCATGCCGCCTCCCTCAATGCTCGCTGCTGAGCGAGGCATAGGTGGCCGCGGCAGGGGGGATGGCCTGCCCTTGGCGCGGCCAGGCACGATGAGAGCAAAGTGTGCCCTCAGCACAACAGGCCCTGCCCGGGTGAAACACCCAGTGACAGGGCCTGTAACCAACGATCTGGTACCCCAGACAGGAATTGAACCTGTGGCCTCAGCGTCCGCAGCGCTGCGCTCTATCCCCTGAGCTACTGGGGCACATGTATCGCGCCAGTGGCGCGTCTACAGCGGGGAGACAGGGATTCGAACCCTGGGAGGAGTGATTAGCCCCTCAACCGCTTAGCAGGCGGCTCCATTCGGCCACTCTGGCATCTCCCCGTGACCACTTTGGCGGAGGGAGAGGGATTCGAACCCCCGGTGAGGTTGCCCCCACAACGGTTTTCAAGACCGCCGCAATCGTCCGCTCTGCCATCCCTCCGGCTGTGACACCGGACGTTACGGGCCCGCCCCCAACCAAGCGAGGGACATTATACCAAAGACGGCCGCGGTTGTCAATTTCGGCAGCCGGCGCGGGAAGCGTGAAACGCCAGGCGTACTGCGTAATGCGTAACCTTGCTCAATGCAGCGAGTAGCGCTCCATGCGACCTTGCGCATTACGCAGTATGGTTCAGCCTGACGTTCCACGCCTCAGCGTATCGCCTCCTGCCCACCCATGTATGGCCGCAGGACCTCGGGTATGACGACAGAGCCGTCGGGCTGCTGATAGTTCTCCAGGATGGCGATGAGTGTGCGCGGCAGGGCCAGGCCCGAGCCGTTTAGGGTGTGCACGAATTCGGGCTTGGCGCCGGGCTCCGGCCGGTAGCGGATACCCGCCCGCCGGGCCTGGAAATCTGCAAAGTTGCTGCACGATGAGACTTCGAGCCACTCCTGACAGCCGGGCGCCCACATCTCGACGTCGTACTTCATGGCCGCCGAAAAGCTCAGGTCGCCGGTGCACATCTGCACAACGCGATGCGGAATGCCCAGGCTAACGGCCACATCCTCAGCATTGGCGACGAGTTTGTCCAGCTCCTCATACGACTTGCTTGGCTCAACGAACTTGACCATCTCGACCTTGTCGAACTGGTGCCCGCGCTTGATGCCGCGCGTGTCTTTGCCGGCGGCCATCTTTTCGCGGCGGAAGCAGGCGGTGTAGGCGACGTGATAAATGGGCAGCGTGCCCGCCTCCAGGATTTCCTCCCGGTAGAGATTGGTCACCGGCACCTCGGCGGTGGGGATGAGCCAGAGGTCATCCTCGTCGTCGTGGTACAGGTTGTCCGCAAACTTGGGCAGGTTGCCGGTGCCTACCAGGCACTCCGAACGCACCATGTAGGGCGGGTAGACCTCGGTGTAGCCGTGCTTCCGGACGTGCAGGTCGATCATCCAGGCGATCAATGCGCGTTGCAGGCGCGCCCCATCGCCCTTGAGCACATAAAAGCGGGTGCCGGAAATCTTGACGCCACGCTCAAAGTCGATGATGCCCAGGCTCTGGCCGATCTCCCAGTGCGGCAGCGGCTCAAAGTCGAACTGGCGTGGCTGGCCGACGGTGCGTACGACGACGTTCTCCGAGTCGTCCTTGCCCACGGGCACGTCGGGGTGGGGGAGGTTGGGTACCTCCAGGAGTAGCATGTTGAGCCGCTCCTCCACCGAACGCACGTCGCTATCCAGCCGCTTGATCTCTTCGCCCACGCCGCGCATCTCTTCGATGCGTGCCTGGCGCTCGGCCTGATCCTTCAGGCGCGAAATTTCCTTGGACACGGCGTTGCGCTGCGCTTTGAGCGCCTCCACCTGCTGCAACAGTTCGCGTCGCTTCTCGTCGAGGGCCAGAATCTCGTCGATGGGCGCCTCGGTGTTCAGTTTCACCAGGGCCTTGCGGACCACGTCTGGGTGCTCGCGGATGAAGCGTAGATCGATCATGGCGTCGCACTCCTCTTCATGCTACTGCTGTCTTGGACCGTCGCCCGGGTGGGCGATACACAGTGGACAGCAGGCAGTCGGCACTTGCCGGGGGAGCGGCGGGCCGTGGCTAGGCAAGAGATGCAGCTTTCGCTGCAGCGCACGACCCCCGAACCTGCGACAAGCGGCCGGCTGCTGCCTACTGGCCACTGTTTATCGTCCACCTCAGGTGACCTGCCGAGCCGGAACAAAAAGAAACGCCCCACGTCCAAAGGACGGGGAGCGCAACTCCTCGTGGTGCCACCTTCGTTCGCCGCCGTCTTGCGACGGCCGGCCTCGGGGTATCAGTGATACCCGCGCTCGCTAACGGGAGCCACCGGCCGGCTTACTCGGGGAAACCCCTTTCAACCGGCGACTCGGGAGTGGATTTCGCGGTTGCCGGCTATCGCCTTCCCAGCCCCGGCGACTCTCTGGAAGCGTCGCAGCCGCTACTCGTCTCCGTCACAGTCACGCTGTGTGATTGCGGACGTGATTGTACCATCTCCGGCGCGCGGCGTCAAGCGTCAAACGTAACGTACCACGGACTATGTAAGATCGTCTCTTGTGGCGAGGTTACGCATTACGTTTGGCGCTTCATTCCCGGGTCCGCAGATGCGGGAACAGGATGACCTCGCGGATGGACGTTTGCCCGGTAAAGAGCATGGTCATGCGGTCGATGCCAAAGCCCACGCCACCGGTCGGCGGCATGCCGTACTCCAGGGCGAGCAAAAAGTCCTCGTCGACGGGGTGAGCCTCCTCGTCGCCAGCGGCCATATCGCGGTTCTGCGCCGTAAAGCGCTCGCGCTGGTCCAGCGGGTCGTTGAGTTCGGTGAAGGCATTGCCGAGTTCGAGCCCGCCGATGAAGAACTCGAAACGCTCCACCAGGTGCGGCGCATCCGGCTTGCGCTTGGCCAGCGGCGAGATCTCGACGGGGTAGTCGATGATGAACGTGGGCTCGATCAGGCCGGGCTCGACGAACTGGCTGAACAGGGCGTCGACCAGCTTGCCCCACGTCGGCTGCGGCGCGATGCTGAGGCCACGCTCGCGAGCCACGGCCTGCAGCGAAGGCAGGTCGCGGTGCGCATCGATGTCGATGCCCGTCGCCTCCAGGATGCTGTCGCGCAGGGTGATGCGGCGCCAGGGCGGTGTCAGGTCAATGCGCTGCCCGGCGCGCTCCACAAAGGGCTCGCCGAGGACGCGGATAGCCGTCTGGCTCCACACCTCTTCGACCAGGCGCATCATGTCGAAATAGTCGGCATAGGCCTGGTAAGCCTCGAGTTGGGTGAACTCGGGGTTGTGCTTGTACGAGACGCCCTCGTTGCGAAAGTCGTGGCCGATCTCATAGACGCGGTCCAGCCCGCCGATGATCAGCCGCTTCAGGTACAGCTCGTCGGCGATGCGCAGGTAGAGGGTCTGCTCCAGCTCGTTATGGTAGGTGGTGAAGGGGCGAGCGGCGGCGCCGCCGTAGATGGGCTGCAGCACGGGCGTCTCGACCTAGA
>DAOUGZ010000292.1:0-6043 GCA_034428955.1 Anaerolineae bacterium
GGAACGCAGAGGTATGGGGAGGTTGTCGTGCGAAGGCTCCTGATGGCGTTGGTTCTCCTGTCGGCGGCGGCCCTGGCGGCCTGCCAGCCGGCGGTGCCCGCCTTCTCGCGCGACGCGGCCATGCAGCGGGCCAGGGAGAGCGCCGTCCAGTCGGCGCCGGAGGCCGGCATGCTGGAGGCGCGCGTCGACAGCGTGACGGTCGAGCTGATCACGCTTGGGGAGGCCGACCGCCGCACGGGCGTGCAGCGGGGGACCGGCGGCTATAGCCCCGGGCAGAGTGCGGACACGCCCGTATGGTGGGTGGCTGCGCAGGGCTACTTCCGCTTCGAGGGTATGCCGGTGCCAGACGGACCCGCCCCAATCTACGAGGCCGGTGCGCGCATCGTAGATAAAGATGCGCGCACCGGCGAGGAGCTGGGTGGCTCCATGCCCGATACGCAGCCCGCCGGCACAGGCTTGGGCATCTACCTGCTCGCCGAGGGCCTGCCTCCGGCGGAGGTGGCCCAGGTCGACCTGGGCACGCTCAAGCTGGAGGCCACGCCGTTCCTCTGCTGCGACGACATCGTCAGCTACGCCTGGCCGGCGCACGAGATGGCGCTGACCCCGGCGGCAGTGGAGCGCATCCGCGCCCTGAAGGTGCCCACGAGTGGCACGCCCTTTGTCGTCTGCGTCGACGACGAGCCTATCTACCGCGGCGCCTTCTGGACGGCCTTCTCCTCGCAGAGCTATGACGGCGTGATCATCGATACCCTGCTGGCTACTGAGCGCGGCACGGCGCGCATCGAGCTGGGCTACCCGGGGCCCGATTTCTTCCGGGGGCCCGACCCGCGGGCCGACCCGCGCATCCTGCGCGCGCTGCAGGCGGCAGGGAAGCTGGGCTCGGAGGTCGGCGGGTAACGGGCGGGAGGCAGCCATGACTCCCGAACTTGTTCGGGTCGTGCTGCGATCTGGCGCTGACATCGCGGTGTGGCGCCACGCCGTGGCCATGTCCCGACAAAGCAGAACGACATAACCAGCAACTCGCCTCTTGCTCAAACACTCTCCTGCCCTTGTGGATATACATACTGAAGGTTTCCGGAAACCGCCGCGTCGCAAAGGGATGAACACGCGCATGGACGAACGAGAAGCCATCACCCGGGCGCAAGAGGGCGACATCGCCGGCCTCGAGGCACTGGTCAGGACGCACCAGGTGCGCGCTGTGCGCACGGCCTACCTGATCGTGCGCGATCGGCCACTGGCCGAAGAAATCGTGCAGCAAGCCTTCGTCCGCGCCTACGAGCGCATTGGCCAACTCGAGCCGGGGCGGCCTTTCGCCCCCTGGTTCCTGCGCAGCGTGGCCAACGATGCGCTCAAGGCGGTGCAGCGGGGCCGGCGCACGGTCTCCCTCGAAGCTGCGGTCGATGGCCGCGCAGGCCTGGCCGACCTGCTCGCCGACCCCACCCCTGGCCCTGAGCAGGCCGTGGAGGAGGCCGAGCGGGCCGACGAGGTGTGGTCGGCGGTGCAGCGCCTGCCTGCCGAGCAGCGCGCCGCCGTCGTCCTGCGCTACTACACCGGCCTCAGCGACGTCGAGATCGCTGCAGAGACGGCTACCGCGTGGCCCACGGTGCGCTGGCGCCTGCACGCGGCGAGGCGGCGCCTGCACGGCTGGCTGAGCCGGCGGGGAATCACGTAGGAGAGAGGGCAGGATGAACGAGCAAGAGATCGTGAGCGCGCTGCAGAGCAAGGCGGCGCAGGGGATACCCGATACCGTGGACGTCTGGCCGGCCGTGGAGGCGCAGGTGAGGGGCCGGACGCGGGGCGTGCCCTGGCAGCCGGTGCGCCTGGTCGTGGCCGGGGCTGCGGCGGTGTTCCTGGCCGCCGTCGCCTTTGGGGCGGTGCGATGGCACGTCCTGCCCCGCGAGGGTGTCGCGCCCCTGCCGGCCACGGTCCCGGCGTCCGCAGATCAAGAGGTGGCTCTGGCCTCCTGGGTCATGCCCGAGGTCTACCCGGACCTGGCCACCCTGACCGCTGCGACCGAGTTGGCGGTGCGCGGCCGGGCGACCGGCGCCGACCAATTCGCCATCGAGGAGGTGCTTCTCAACCGGCTGGGGGTGGACCCGGCGCAGGTCAAGCTGCGGCTGATCCAGCAGCCACCCGACGCGCCGGCCCTCCTGAGCGACCCGCTCCTCGTGCCGGGCGAGGAGTACATCCTCTTCCTGCACAGCTTCTACGGCTTCGGCTCGGAGCAGTACAGGCAGGGCGATCGGACCTTCCGCCCGGTGGGCGGCCCACAGGGGCAGTGGCCCCTGCAGGGCGGCCAGGTGATGCAGAGCGCCGACGTGCCGCTCAAGGCGCAGAGCGGCATGGCAGTTGCCGCATTCGTCGAGACCATCCGCACGGCGCCCGACCCGCGCATCGCCTCGGTCGCGCTCCTGAAGCAGCACGGCTGGGCACCGAACCAGCCTTGGACCGTGCGGATCCAGGCCCTGCCGACGGCAGAGGCGATCGCCCGCACTGGCGATTACCAGGACTGGCTGGTGGCATCGCGTGCCATCGGCCTCGATTGGGCGCCGTATGCCGGGCAGCAGGTTCTGTGGCTGCAGTACAGTCTGGGACCGGGCGAGTTGCGATTCGGCCAGGGGATAGACGAGGTGAGTGCAACGGTGCTCGTCGCGCAGGCTAGGCCCATCGGCGCCTGGCTGCGGGCCGGGGGGTGGATGCTGGTGTTCCCGCTCGACCGGCGCGACGAGGCGCTGGCCGCCGCTGTGGACCCCAACCTGCGGCCGACGCCCACGCCCGACCCGCACCCGCTGGGCGAGCGACCCAACCTGGCGCAGCGCTATGGGCTCGCCGGGGCGCGGGACATGTGGGTGAAGGGCATGCAGGTGCAGGGGGGCCTGGTGCGCGATGAGGGGCTACGCGAACGGCTCATCGCCGCGCTCGACAGCGAGATCCCGGTGCAGCGACTGGGCGTGGGCGAGGTCCCTCCCGACCACGTCGATACCGTCCTCGTCGTCTTTGACCTGAGCGACGGCCAGACGGTCATGGAGGGCGACTATGTCGCCCTCCGCTACCACCTCGATGAAGGGCAGGTATACATCTACGACCGCGGCGTTGCCTTCAGCCCGCCGCCCGCCTTTGTCGAAGCGCTGGCGCCACTCTTGGGGCCGCTGCCGACCGTCGCGCCAGGTGAGCCGATCGCACGACCCACGGAGGCAGCCGTTCCGCCTGTGGTGCCGGCGACGCCGACGCCGATGGCCTGGTAGTGAGAGAGGTGCAGGAAGATGAGAAGGCACCACGCGAGCAAGCCGGCTCTCGTCCTGGCGCTCATCGCTTTGGCCCTCGCGGCCTGCCGGCCGGCGCCTGCGGCCATCGCACCCGCCACGCCGGGCCCGCCCTGCAGTGACGAGGAGGCCATGGCCATCATCCGCGCCTTCGTGGGGCAGCCCGACCTCGCCTTGACCGCGCACGGCGCGACGAGCGAGGCGTGCCCCTGGGAGCGCACCTTCACGGCTGGACCCGACAGCATCTTCACCGTCGACGTCGAGCGGCGCGCCGTGACCATCGCCATCATGCCGCCCGGCCTCGCCGGTCCAGGCGGTGCGCTCGACTGCGACCGGGCGCGGCAGGCCGTGCGCGAGTTCGCGGCCGCGCGCGTGCCGGGCTTTGACCGGCTGACGCTCCTCTACGACACCCTGGCCGATCATGGCGCCGGCAGGCAGCAATGCGAGTTCCGCTGGGGCGAGCTGCTGGGCTCGCAGCAGGCGCGTGGCATACAGTACGTCGCCGTCTCGGTCGATGGGGCCAGCGGCAGCATCGCGGATTTCATGCAGGTGCTGCCGGTGCCCATCACCGTGAGCGTCGAGCCGAGGGTGAGCCGCGAGCGCGCCCTGGCCATCGCCGGCGAGCGCTTTGGCGCGCGGATCACCGAGAGCACGGCCGAGCTCAGCGTCTGGTGGCGGCACAACGATCCCAACCAGGGACAGGTGCTGCGCTGGCAGGTGAGACTGCAGAGCGATGAGCCTATCAGCGAGGGGTCGCCTAGCCTTAAGAAAGCAGCCTACACCATTGATGCGGTGACGGGTGAGGTGTTGGAGGAGTTGGGGTAGGGCCGCATGGTGCAGAGACGCAAGCATGAGGGGACTCGCTCCGCAGCCATCGAGCGCTGGCAGGACTGGCTGTCGCACCAGTACGTGGCGGGCTACTACAGCGGCGGCCGCGTGCTGCCCTTCTACCACGGCCCGCGGCCCAACCGCTTCGGCTGGGGCCTGCTGATCGGGGGCTACTGGCGGCCTCGGGCGTAGTGGTGGCCAGCCTGGTGGTGGGGTGGGCGTGGAGCGTTAGCATGGCGATCGCCATGGTGGTGTCCCTTGGCATGGCGCTGCTGCTGTTGCTGGCCGGCGCCAGGCTGCTGAGCAGGCGGTAGGGAGAGAATGGCATGGGCAAGCTGCGCGCCGTGCTGCCGGCGCTCATCGGCGCCGCGCTCTTGTTGGCCGGGGCAGGCTGGGGCCTGTCCGAGCTGCAATACCACGTCTACTCGGGCCGGCGGCGCGACGTATCGTCGCCCAGGCCGGACTGACACGCAGCGCCGCGATCACCGTGGCAGGCCACGGCATTGGCGAGACGGCATCGTGCAGCGCCCCAGACACCATGGCTGCCTTTGAAGCATGGCTGGGCACGGCCACCGGCAAGAGGCAGCACGAACCGGGTGGGCCGACCGCACTCGAGCGATGGACCGTCACGCTGGACGACGGCCGCCAGATGCAAATCGACTGGTGGGATGTGCAGCCCACCCTGCAGGGCGTCCCCGGGCCGACAATCACCAGCGAGATATGGGTTGGTGGCGAGCAGTGTCTGCTGCAACTGCCCCGCGACGAGTTCGACCGGCTGCGGGAGCAACTGGGAGTGTGGTGGGCGTGCGACGAGTTGATGGGTGTGCCGCCCGAGGTTGAGGAGCAGGCCCAGCTGGGGTTGAGGATGTACAGGAGCCAGGTCGGACCCGGCGCCATCCTGCCCGGCGCTACCGGCAGCGCGGAGGAGGCCGGCCGCATCACGCTGGAGCAAGGCTACCGGCTGCACCACATCGATGCCGACAGGCTGCGCAACGCCTTCGGGCAGAGCTTGCTCGCCCTGGCCTACCCAGCCCCGGCGTGGCTGTACGCCGTCAACGGCGATGGAGTGTCCAGGCGATCGATCATCGTCGGCCTGGAGGGCGGACGGTACACAATCGTCGGTTGGGGAGGGCTCACGGAGAACTATAGCGTGGCGCTCGGCAACATGCGCCGCCTCATGCCACAGGATGCGCCCGGCGAGGAGCCCACCCTGATCCAGGCAGGCCCCGACTACTACTTTGCCGTCAGGGCCGGCGATCAGGAGCTTGTGCTGCCAGTGGTGTCGCCCGACATGGCCCGCCGCGGCTGGGCCGGTGGCATGGACTACTCGCGGCTCTGGGCGGCGGCCGATGTGGTGCGGTATCTCCAGGAGAGGCAGCGGCAGCAGGCCGTCCCCGGGCAGCGTGGCGGCGAGATCGACGGCTGACGGGGAGAGCGACTGGCAGCAGTGATCCCTCACCGGCCTTCCCCGGATGCGCTACTTTCGCACCTGCCTGTGAGTCATACCTATAGGAAAGGACACCCTGCGGCGACGTGGACGACTTTCACCTCATCTTTGAGCAGTACCGCTCCCGCATCTACCGCTACCTGTGCCACCTGGTGCACGATGCGGAGCTGGCCGAGGACCTGGCCCAGGAGACCTTCCTCAAAGCCTACAGGGCGCTGTCCCAGAAACCCCGGCCGGAGAACATGAGCGCCTGGCTCTATGCCATCGCCAGCAACACCGCTTTCTCGGCCCTCAGGAGGCGCAAGCTGATCGCCTGGCTGCCGCTCCACGGCAACGAAGTCGCCCGCAAGGCGGCGCGATCGAGCTATGAGGCGCGCCTGGGCGAGCGCGAGCTGGTCGCCCAGGCGCTGGCCAAGCTGCCCGAGCGCGACGCGGCCTGCCTGCTGCTGCATTTCGAGCAGGGGCTCTCCTGTGCCGAGGTGGCCGAGGTGCTGGGGATGTCGCC
>DAOUGZ010000293.1:0-10608 GCA_034428955.1 Anaerolineae bacterium
GGGCGAGGAACAGCGAAAGATTGTCGCCCCCGGCCCGTTATAAATTGGGACGTAACGCGCACTCTTTCCGAGGGCGCGCAAGAGCGCCCGACTGTCGGGCATGTCGTGGGCAATGGGCGGCCGCTTGGCGACGTACAGGTGGGTGAAGGACACCTGATGCTCTGCCGCCCAAGCCTCCAGGCACTCGAGGCCCTCGCTCGCGCATTCTTGCAGCGCCTCGGAGCGCTCTATCGTATCGCTGAACCCCTCAGACCATTCCATCCCCTGCACGGTGGCCACGCTGCGCCGCTCTGCCAGCACGGGGAACCACTCCGATGAGCGGTCCTGTGGCCAACGATCTCCGGTGACTACCACAAAGGTGCTGCCCGGCGGGGTGTGTTCGGTGACCCAGGCCATGGCCTCACGCTCCTCGGCGGAGAGCGCGGTCAGCAGGCGCCCCTCCGGCACCAGGGCGGCGACCAGGGCATAGATGGCCGCAAATCCACCCACGCCGATAACGGCGAGCGGCGGCACACTGCCGCTGGCGGCGCGTGCATGCTTTTCGACGGTGCGCAGTACAACCTCCACCAGTCCGATGCCTGCGAGCAGAGCCAAAGGGACGGAGGCCGTGGCGTGGGCGCTGCGCGGGTCGAGCAAGAACAGCACCATGACCCAGATGGGCAGCAGGAGCCTGCGCTGCGCCACACAGAGCAGCGCGCCCAGTAGGCTAAGCAAGCCCAGCAGGGGGAAATACGGCTCTGCGGTCAGCAGGAGGAAGGCGAGCCTCGTTACCCCACCGAGCAGGTTCGCCCCATCGTCGGCCGCCGCTAGAAAGGGTGCCAGGCCGTGCCTGAGGATGACGGTGGCCCACCAGGGTGCCGATACGGCCAGCACGCCGCCGGCTACGGCAGCGGAGCGCAGTACGTCGCGGCGTGAGCGGCCGTGGGCCAGAAAGAAGATGGCGCTGCTGCAGGCGACAAGGATTGCCATCTCTAGATGGGCCAGCGCCGTGCAGCCGGCGAGTATGGCTGTGGTCGCGATGTATCGCGCCTCGCGGCGCGTGTAGAGGCGGTAGGCCTGCTGCACGGCCAGGACGGCCAGGAGGAAGCCGAGCGAGCGAGTGATGCCGCCACCCATGATCGACCAGCAAAAGCTGCGCGGCAGCAGGGCGAAGGCCAGGGCCGCGGCCGCCACGGTTCGTTCCTCTCGTAACAGGTCATGGGCCAGGGCACAGAACGTCGCGATGGTGAGCATGCTCAAAGCGGCAGGCAGCCAGCGGAAGATGTGCAGTAGCGACCAGGGGCCGGCGGCATCAAGCAGCCCGGCCAGGTAGAAGCCCAGAGGCGGGTAGGCGAAGGGGAGCCCCGCTTCGTTGTAGGCCGTGTACGCCGGCAACCTGTAGCCGGCGCGCTGCAGCTCTTGCGTCATCAGGTAGAAGAGGCCACCGTCGTTCAGTGGAAAGCTCTCTGTCACAACGAACGAGAAGCGGACGAGCCCGCCGATGCACATCGCACCGAGTGACACCCGGGCCAGATGCGAGCGGGCGGCTCCCGTGGGCCGATGCACGGCGTGCGGTGTCGTCAATGCCTGTCCTGCCGGCATGCTCAGCAGCCCTCCCTGGCGAACACCGTCGCCCCGGGCCCCTCGTACACCAGACGGTAACTGGGGTCGGCGCGCAGCGCGCTCTCCAGACTGCTGCAGCGGGGCTTGGATTGGCTGGGGCCGGCCACCGGCGGACGGTTGGCCACGTAGACGTGGGTATAGGCGGCCCCGTGCTCGGCGGCCCAGGCGACGAGGGAGCCGGCATCCTGATTGGCGCAGCGCTGTAGAGCCGTGTAGCTCGCCATGCGCCCGGCAAAGCCCGACTGCCACTCCCTGCCCTGCACGGTGGCTACGCTGCGCCGGCCGGCGAGCACCGGGAACCACTCCGATGTGCGATCGCCGCCCCAGAGTGTTTCGCCGGTGACGACGAGGAAGGCGCTGTCTTCAGGCGTGTGCGCGGCCACCCAGGCCATGGCCTCGCGCTCCTGCGGCGATAACCCCACCAGGACCGGCGCAGCAGCCAGGTGGGCAGAACACAGGGCGTAGAGAAGGCCCATGCAGCAGCCGATCAGCGCCAGGCGGCGTGCAGCTCGTGGGCTGTAGGGTGGCTTGGCGGCGCTGTCTCCCGCCGGCCCGGTGGCCGCAGCCAGGCCGGGCAGCAGCAGGTGCTCGACGCCGGCGCTCACCAACAGGGCCAGGGGCAGCGAGGCCGTGGCGTGCGCTTTGCGCGGGTCCAGGATAAAGATGGCGGCTAGCCAGGCGGGCAGGAGGTAGCGCCGCCGCGCCAGGCAGGCTAGTACGCCGAGGAGCGCCAGCCCACCCAGCAGCGGAAAGAAGGGCTCGTCGGTGAGGGTGAGCAGGAGCAAGGAGGCGACTCCGGCGATCGTCGGCTCGGCCGACTGGCCGGCCGCAACAAAGGGCGCCGGCCCGTGGCGGGCGAGCACCGTGCCCCACCAGGGTGCGGTCAGCGCGAGCGTGCCTGCGGCCACGGCCAACGAGCGCAGCAGGCCCCTGCGCGATCGCCCGTAGGCCAGGAAGAGCAGGGTGGCCCCCACAGCAGTGGCCAGGGCCATGGCCAGGTGGCTCAGCACTGCGCTGGCGGCCAATAGCGCGGCCAGGGCGACGTGCCGCCGGCGCGGACGTGTATAGAGCAGATAGACCTGGTGGAGGGCGAGTGTACAAAAGAGCAGCCCCAGCGAGCGGGTGAGACCACCGCCCATGACCTGCCAGGCAAAGCTCCCGGGCAAGAGGGCAAAGGCCCAGAGGGCCAGGACCGCCCCCGCTTTTGAGGGCAGCAGGGCGCGGGCCAGCAGCCAGAAGGCGCCGATGGTAGCGATGCTCATCGCCGGCGGCAGCCAGCGGAAGACGTCCAGCAGCGACCAGGGGCCGGCGGCATCGAGCAGGGTGGCCACATAGAGGCCGAGCGGCGGGTAGGCATAGGGGATGCCGGCCCCGTTGTAGGCGGTGTACGCCGGTAGCGCATAGTGAGCGCGCTGCAGCTCTTGCGCCATCTGGAAAAAGAGCCCGCCGTCGTTCAGCGCAAAGTCGCCGGCGAGAGTGAACGACACGCGCGGGATGGTGCCGATGAGCAGAGCGTCCCAGGGGGCGAGGCCGAGCAGAGCTTCAGTCCTTGCCGTGCCTAGAGGATTCGATAGGCGGAATGCTTTCGTGCTGCACCTCCACAGCGCATCTACAAGCCTTCTCATGCACCCGACTTTGCAATTGCCTGTGTGTTTGTCGGGGTTACGACTTTGTTACCTGCGCTGTGGTGGCCTTCCAATTGCGGTATGGCCTGGGCTGGGACTTGATGCCCTCAGAAACGTTTGCTCGGCATGGGCACTATGGGGAATTCGAGCAGCGGCTAGTCTATACGGAAACAAACCAGCAGATGACCATCTACGAAGTGACGCTTCACAAAGTGGCTGGCGGAGAGGCGAAGACACTAACGAACGCGGAAAAGGCGGGAGTGGATGGGAGTCGAACCCACCGGGGACACTTCAGCAGTGCCCCCCAGACGGTTTTGAAGACCGCGGAGCCCACCGGGACCCTACCACCCCCATGACGAGGTCTTGCCGCACCTGGGTGGTGACGCCCCTAAGGATACTCGAATCGGCCTCGAGCGTCAAATCCTTCGGCCCAACTCGACCGTAACACAATGACCGCGGGCAGTGGCCAATAGACAGTCAGTTCGGCATGAACGTCTGGGGCGCGGGCCATTTGCCAGCCCTTGGGCAGTGTGCTACACTTGCTCCACCTCTGAAACGATTGGTGTTGCGGCGGGAGATGATGGTTTGGCGCTCGTCCATGCCCTTCGGCGCGTTCTTGTGCGCGGCAGGCTCGAGTTTGTTTTGGTTACGCTGGTGGTGTGCCTGCTCGTAGGCAGCCTAGCCGGTGCTTTTGTCGCTCTGCTCAAGCCCCTATACGCGGCAGCGCTTGTGGTGGGCACGGCGGGTGGGCTGTTGATGCTCCGCAGCCGGCAGTTCACGCTCTTTGTGCTGGTGGCCGTCATCTGCCTGCTCCCCTTCGGCAGTGTGCCGCTCGATGTCGGCTTTTCGCCCACCTTCCTGAACCTGGCCCTTGGGGTGCTCTTCCTCATCTGGGCGGTGCGGGTGGCCAAGGGCGTGCAAGAGCCATGGGTTTCCTCGCCCATCTCGCCGCTGGTGCTCATCTTTATCTTGCTCACCTTTGTGGCCTTTATCGCCGGCCTGGCGCATGCCCATCTTTCGGCGACGGCGCTGCGCAAGTTCGCCGAGGTGCCGCTGGGCATTGCCGTCTTTTTTGCCGTGTTGAACCATGTGCGCAGCCGCAAGGACCTGGAGCGGCTTACGTTGTGGCTCGTGCTGGGCGGTACGGCGGCGGCAGCGATCGGCATCGTGCTCTATTTCATCCCTCAGCACTGGGCCGTCAGACTCCTCTCGGCGCTGCGCGTCTTCCGCTATCCCTCTGGCCCGGATGTGCTGCGCTTTATCGAGGACAACCCCGAACTTGCGCTGCGAGCCATTTCTACATCGGTGGACCCCAACGTGTTGGGGGCGCTCCTGGCCCTGACGATGGGCCTGGCCGTGCCGCACTTTTTCGCGCCCAAGCCGTTCCTGCGACGGCGTTGGCTGGGGCTCTGCCTGGCCATCTCGGGCGTTTGCCTGGTCCTGACCTTCTCACGAGGCTCCTTCGCCGCCTTTGCTGCCGGGGTAGCCCTGCTGGGCGTGCTGCGCTACCGGCGTGCGCTGCTCGTGGTGGTTGCGGTGGGGCTTTTGCTGCTCTGGCTGCCGGTGAGCCAGACGTATGTGGCGCACTTTTTGGAGGGCATCCGCGGTGAGGATCTGGCGACGCAGATGCGCTTTGGCGAGTACAAGGATGCTTTGGCCCTCATCCAACGCTATCCCTGGCTGGGGGTCGGCTTTGTCAGTTCGCCGGACATTGACCTGTACCTTGGCGTCTCAAGCCTCTACTTCCTGATGGCTGAGGAGATGGGGCTTGTCGGCATTGGTGCATTTCTGGCCTGCATGCTTGCCTTCTTCCTGATACTCCTCGATGCTTGGCAGGGACGGGCCGACTCGCCCTGGGCGCCCTGGCTCTTGGGGCCGGCTATCGCTGTGACCGCCGGACTGGTGCAGGGCGTGTTCGACCATACACTGCTGAGCTTTCCGCATGCGCTCACGCTCTTTTGGTTGATCATTGGGTTGGGGGCGGTTGCCGTGCACCTGGCCCGCGAAGAGGACGTTGCCGGTGGGCACGCGGCGGATTCCGCGTCGCATGAACCGGCAAGCTCTTGATGGTATCGAGAAGCCATGACAGGCTGAGTAGGATCCTGAGGATTAACTGTCTACGCACAGGGGGCCAGGCTGGGCCCAAGGAGGCATGGCATGGAGGTCAAGACCCGGCAGTACAAGCGTGTGGACCTGGTCGAGGTGAGCGGGCGCGTCGATAGCGCCGCTGCGCCCCAGTTGGAGCAGGCCCTGCAGGGGATCATGGACCAGAACCGGTTCCGCATCGTCGTGGACATGGCCGGGGTCGAGTACGTGGGCTCGGGCGGGCTGCGGGTGCTGGTTTCGACGCTGAAGCAGGCCAAGCGCTGGAATCGCGGCGATGTTCGTCTGGCGAACTTGTCGGAGCGCGTCATGGGCGTGCTGCAGTTGGCCGGCATGGACGTCCTCTTTCAGATATTCGACAGCACGGTCGATGCCGTCGGCAGCTTTTGAGTTGCGCGAAGAGATGGCAGAGCATTTGGATCTGACCGTGGCCAGCGACCTGGCGAACCTGGCCCAGATTGCCGAGTTTGTGTCTGCGGCGGCTCTGCGCCTCGGCCTCGACGACGAACAGGCTTTCCAGGTGCAGATGGCGACCGACGAGGCCTGTGCCAATGTGATCGAGCATGCCTACGGCCTGGGCCAGGTGGGCGATATCGGCATCCGCTGCGAGCTTGAGGGGGACCACTTTGTGGTTACGATCCGCGACCACGGCGCTCCCTTTGAGCTGGATGCTATCCCCGAGCCGGATCTCACCTGCCCGCTGGAGGATCGCCAGATTGGGGGCCTGGGCCTCTACTTTATGCGCAGGCTCATGGATCGCGTTGTGTTCCGCACAGACCCGGATACCGGCAACGAGCTAAAGATGTACAAGAGGAGGTCCCGGTGATCGACTTTGAGGAACTCGCCGGGGTCACGGTCATCCGGGCGACCGGGCGGCTCGATGCCCTGGCCTCCCCGGAGTTGGACTCGGCCCTCAGGCAGACGATAGACGGCGGACAGGCGCGTCTGCTGGTCGATTTCTGCGGCGTGTCGTACATCTCGAGCAGTTGCTTGCGCCTGCTCTTGTTGGGTGCCAGGCGTACACGCGATGCGGGCGGGGACCTCAAGCTCTGCTGCCTGGCACCGCGGGTGCGCCAGGTCTTTGACCTGGCCGGGTTCGACCTCGTCTTTGAGCTTTGCGCTTCAGAAGAGGAGGGTCTGGCCGCTTTCAAGACCTCTCCACATGGCCCGCAGGCGCGGCGCGAGGAAGTATGACCCGGCGAGCCGCCCCGGCGGTTGCCCTCTATGATGCGGCGATAGTGCTCTCCGGCTGGGGCCTGCTCGCCTGGCTCAGCCGCGCGTACGAGCCGGTGCCTCTGGCGCCGGCGTTACTTTTTTTGCTTCTCGCCGTGGCGCTCAAGCGAGTGGGCTTTACCGTGGCGCCGCCGGTGACCCACAGCCTGGTGGGGGTGGCCGCGCTCGCCGCCATCGTGGCGCTCGGCCCTTGCTACGGGGTCTGGGTGGTTGCGCTCTCGGGCGCGATCTTTCTGGCCTGGCGCTTCCCGGCGGCCAGGCAGGAGGGCGGGGTGGGGCGCTGGCGCCTGGCCCTGTTCGGCGGCGGGCTGAACGCACTGACTGCGGCCGCCACGGCCTGGCTCTATGCTACCTTGGGCGGGCGCTTTGCGCCGGGTGCCCTGCATCTGCCGGATCTGCCCCCGCTGGCCGGCCTCTGTGTGGCCTGGTTCGCCCTCGATCACCTGGGTTGGGGCGGGCGCATCGCCCTGACCGAGGGCACAGACGAGCTCTATCGCTTTGTGCATGCCGTGCGCCCCTACTCGGTGGCGGTCGAACTCTTGCCCCTGCCCCTGGGTGCGCTCCTCGCTGTGGCCTATGTCGCGCTGGGGCTGCCGGCCTTTGCTTTGCTCGCTGTCTTTATCATCGCCGCGGGCGGTGTGTTGCGCTGGCTCTATCTGACCCTGGGCCACGCCCGCGAGCGTGTGGCGGACCTCTCCACCCTCAACGCCTTCAGCCAAGCCCTCCTGGCCAGCAAGCTGGATGTGGCCGAACTCTGCCGCTTGCTCGTAGCACATACCCAGGAGGTCGTGCCGGCGCCGTACGTCTGGCTGGGCCTCTTTGATCGCCGGCAAGAGCACCTGATCCCCGCGCTATCTGCCGAAGCGTCCGTGCCGCCCCCCGATGACGGCCTTGTGGCCTGGATGCGCAAGCAGGGTGTGCCGCTGCTCATCCGTGACGCCCAGCAAGAGGGGCTCCCCTATGGCGCCGACACGGCGCAACCCGGTTTTCGTTCGGCCCTCTACGTCCCCTTGCGGGCCGCCGACGGCATGCTCGGCTTGCTGGCGCTGGAGAGCCCCGAAGCCGGCGCGTTCGCCAAAGACGACCTGCGCACCGTGGTCACCTTTGCCAACCAGGCGGCCATGGCCATCCGCAACGCCCGCTCTTATGAGGCCGAGCAGCGCCGCGCGCGCCAGGTGGCCACCGTCGGCGAGGTCAGCCGGCGCGTGGTGGCCATTTTGGGCATGAAGCGACTCTTTGCCGGCGTCGTCGACCTGATCCGCGATGCCTTTGGCTACTACCACGTCGAGCTTTTTACCGTAGACCCCGACGACGGCACGATCACCTTTCAGGCCAGCACCAGCCCCGTTCTGCAGACGCGCGGCCTGGCGGTGGAGCCGGGGCAGGGGCTGATCGGCTGGGTAGCGCAGACGGGCCGGCAGGTGCTGGTTGACGATGTGACCCGCGAACCGCGCTATCGCCGTGTCGATGGGCTGGAAGACACGCGCTCAGAGGTCGTGGTGCCGCTCAAGATCGAGGATCGCCTGGTAGGCATCCTCGATGTGCAGAGCAACCGGGTGGCCGCCTTTGACGACGACGACCTCTTTGTGCTGCAGACGCTGGCCGACCAGATTGCCATCGCCATCGAAGACAACCGTCTCTACCGCGCCGAAAAGCGCCGTCGCCAGCTCGCCGATACCCTGCGCGAAACGGCCACCATCCTCAACTCGACCCTCGAGCCGAGCGCCGTGCTCGACCTGGTGCTCACCCACCTGCAGCGCGTCGTCCGCTACGACTCGGCGGGCATCCTCGAATGGCGCAACGGCGACTATTGTATCATTGCCGGCCGCGGGGCCTATGCGACGCCCGATTGCAATCTGAGCGAGGCGGACGCGGTTCAGCTCCGGCGTCTGTGTGCCGAGCCGGAGCCACTGATGCTGGAGGCGCGAGACGATGCCACCGCCTTTGCGGCACCTCTGCTGCTCAAGGGGCAGCTCATCGGCGCGCTGATCCTGGAGCGGCGCGGCCAGGCGACGCGCTACAGCGAAGAAGAGATCGGCGTGGCCATGGCCTTCGCCAGCCAGGCCGCCGTGGCCATCGAGAACGCGCGGCTCTACGAGGCCGAGCAGCGCCGCGCGCGCCAGTTGGCGACTATCGCCGAGGTCGGGCAGCGTATCGCCAGCATCCTGGACCTCGACGAGCTCTTTGTGCAGATCGTGAACCTGGTGCGGGCAGAGTTTGGCTATTATCACGTCTCTATCTTTACTGTGGATGCGGAGACCGGGGCGCTGGTCTTTCGGGCGAACACGGACGCGGAGGGCCGGACGCCGGGCCTGGTGTTGGCGGCGGGGCAGGGGATCGTCGGCTGGGTGGCCGCCCACGGCCAGGCGCTCTTGGCGGGCGACGTGACTCAGGAGCCGCGCTACGTGCCGGATGCCGGGCTGCCGGCTACCCGCTCGGAGCTGGCCGTGCCCCTGCGGGTGGAGGGGCGTACGGTGGGGGTGCTGGATATCCAGGCCGATCGCGCCGAGGCCCTGGGCGCCGAGGACCTCTTTGTCACCCAGACTCTGGCCGACCAGATTGCCGTGGCCATCGAGAACGCCCGCCTCTATGCCGCTCAGCAGGGGGAGGCCTGGGTCTCTACGGCGCTGTTGCAGGTGGCCGAGACCCTGGCCAACCTGACCGGCAGCGATGAGGTCCTGGACGCGGTTATCCGCCTGGTGCCGCTTCTGGTAGGCGTCGACCGCTGCTTCATCTTTCTGCGCGACGAGGACGCCGGCGAGTGTCGGGCGGTGCGCATCCACGGGCTGGCCGGCGCCGAACGCGAGAGGGTCCTGGCGCAGCCGATGGAACAACTGACGCCCAACCTCTGGCAGGCGCTGCAGCAAAGCCCGGCGCCGCTGGGCCTCGATGCCCTGGGGTTTGCGCTGGCCGAAGAGGTGCAGGGCGTGCTTGGGCTATCTGGGGGCCTCGCTTTCCCACTTCGTGCCGGCGGCGAGACCATCGGCGCTATGGTCGCCGGGCAGGTCGGGGCGGCGGGGGCGACGAACCGCAACCGGCGGGCCATCCTCGCCGGCATCGCCAGCCAGGCCGCTATGGCTATCCGCAATGCCAACCTTTACGTGGCCCAGCGCCAGGAGGCCTGGTTCTCCGCCGCGCTCTTGCAGGTGTCGGACCTGGCCGGGCGAACCCGCGAGCTGGACGACATCCTGGCCGGCCTGGTGCGGCTGACGCCCATGCTCGCCGGCGTGGACCGCTGCTCCGTTTTCATGTGGGGGCGCGAGCAGGCCCAGTTCCTGCTAGCGCAGGCCCACGGGCTCGATGAGGCCCTACGCGAACGGTTCATGGGCCGGGCCTACGCCGCCGGCGAGTTCCCGCTGTTGGACCGGGTTCGCGAGGCCGGCGAGCCGCTGGTCGTCGATGACGTCGCCTCCTCGGGTCTGGTGCCGCCGGACCTGGCCGAGGCGGCAGGGATGGTCTCTGTGTTGGCCCTGCCGCTGCGCTCGGGGGACGAGGTTCTGGGCGTGATGCTTGTGGACGATGCGGGGCGCGCCCAGCGCTTTGCCGGGCAGCGTCTGTCGCTCTTGACCGGCATCGCCAACCAGGCCGCCATCGCCATCGAGAACGTGCGGCTCTACCGGGAGTCGCTGCAGCGCGAGCGCATGGCCCAGGAGCTGCGCGTGGCCCGCCAGATCCAGGCCACCTTCCTGCCCGGCTCGCCGCCGCAACTGCCGGGCTGGTCCATCGCGGTCACCTCGCGCCCGGCGCGGGAGGTGGGCGGCGACTTTTACGACTTTATCCCCCTGGGGCACAACCGGCTGGGGCTGGTCATTGCTGACGTCTCGGACAAGGGCGTGCCGGCGGCGCTGTTCATGGCCCTCTCGCGCACCGTCATGCGCGCCGTCGCCGCCGAGGGGCACTCGCCGGCGCAGACGCTGCAGCGGACCAACGACCTGCTCCTGGCCGATTCGGAATCGGGCATGTTCGTCACCCTCTTTTACGGGCTGCTCGACCGCGAGACCGGCGAGCTGGCCTTTGCCAGCTCGCCGGTCTCGCGGTCGAGCAG
>DAOUGZ010000294.1:0-4176 GCA_034428955.1 Anaerolineae bacterium
GGCCGGAGACGGAGTAGATTTTGGTGATCTCGAGAGCCTCTTCGATGCCCAGGCTGGGCATGATGGAGGGCACGGCGCGGGCGAGGAGGGTTTTGCCGGCGCCGGGCGGGCCGGAAAGCAGGATGCAGTGCCCGCCGGCGACGGCGACTTCGACGGCGCGTTTGCAGTGCTCCTGGCCTTTGATGACGGCCAGGTCGGTGGCGTAGGCCGGTGCGGTCAGGGCCTCGGGGTCGATGCGGTGTTCGTAGGGTGGGATGGCCTCGAGGCCGTTGAGGTGGGCGATGAGGGCTGAGAGGTGGCTCACCGGGATGACGGTCAGCCCGGGGATGAGGGCGGCCTCGGGCGCGTCTTGCTCGGGGACGTAGACGGTGCGCAGGCCGCAGTCGCGGGCGGTGGCGACCATGGAGAGGATGCCGTTGGTGTGGCGGACGGAGCCGTCGAGGGAGAGCTCGCCCACAAAGAGGGATTCGGAGGGGTCGGCGTAGAGCTGTTCCGAGGCCAGCAGGCAGCCGACGGCGATGGGCAGGTCGTAGGCGGGCCCCTCTTTGCGCAGGTCGGCGGGGGCCAGGTTGATGGTCAGGCGGTGGCTGGGGAAGCGCGCGCCCGAGTTCTTGATGGCCGTGCGCACGCGGTCCATGGACTCTTTGACGGCGGCATCGGGGAGGCCGACGAGGGTGAAGGAGGGCAGGCCGCGGTTGTGATGATCGACCTCGACCTGGACGAGGGCTCCTTCGAGCCCGACGACGGCGCAGCTAAGGACCTTGGCCAGCATGGGCTACCTCCGCCGCTGAGACGAGGGCAAGAACGCGACTCATTGCCGAGTGCGTTCTTGCCTGGGTAGAGAGCGAGGCAAGTGCCTGGTATGATGGTCCGAGAGGAGTGGTTGCTCCTGTCGCCAGTCATTCGGATGTTGGGTCCGGCGCGCGGGCGGGATAATGCGCGCCCTCTCGTAGCGGTGTTGCAGGAATCCAATCCGCCAGGTTGTCGAGGCGGTTGCCCAGGTCCTCCAGGGCCTGGGCAACACGGTCGATCTTGGCCAGCGGTGTGTCGCCCGAGGCGATGGCTGCTTCTACATCGAGAGAGGCCTGGCGCAGGCACGCGGCCACAGCATGTAGGCTGTCGTCCGTATCGGTGTCAATCAGGCGGTCTAGATCCGCCATTGTCAATCTCCGTGCGTGTTGCGTACTGCCTAAGGCGTAACCTTGCTCTGAGCATGGCTCGCCGCAAGAGACGACCTTATGCAGTACGCGTTACGCATTACTCAGACTTCTCGCCGGCCCTCGAGGGCTTCGCCGAGGGTAACCTCGTCGGCATACTCGAGGTCGCCGCCGACGGGCAGGCCCATGGCCAGGCGTGTGACCCGAACCCCCAGGGGGGCCAATTGGCGCGCCAGATACATGGCGGTCGCGTCGCCCTCCATGGTCGGGTTTGTGGCCAGGAGCACTTCGCGCACGCCCCCGGGCCGGACGCGTTCGATCAACTCGCGCATCTTGAGTTCATCGGGGCCGATGCCGTCCACCGGCGAGAGGGCCCCGTGCAGGACGTGGTAGACGCCGCGGAAGCGGCGTGTGCGCTCGATGGCCAAGAGGTCCAGAGGCTCTTCGACCACGCAGATAACCCCATGGTCGCGCTCCGGATTGGCGCAGATGGGGCAAGGGCTCTGTTCGGCGACGCTGAGGCAGGTCTCGCAGAGCACCGTGCCCTCGCGCAGCCCGCGCACGGCTTCGGCCAGCGCCAGGACCTGTTGCTCCGGCGCGCGGAGCATAAAGTAGGTCAGGCGTGAGGCCGTCTTGGGCCCGATTCCGGGCAGCCGGCTCAGTTCTTCGATCAGCCGGCCGACAGGACCTGGCGTCAGACTCATACTAGAACAACCCTGGGATATTCAAACCGCCGGTGAGGGGCGCCATGCGCTCTTCGACCAGCTTGCGAGACATTTCCAATGCCTGGTTAAAGGCGGCTACGAGCAGATCCTGGAGCATGTCGACATCTTCCGGGTCGACAGCCGCCGGGTCGATCTTGACGGCCCGGACCTCCTGGTGGCCGGTCATGGTCACCTCTACCGCGCCGCCGCCGACGGTGGCCGTTACGGTTTCCTGGCCCAGCGCTTCTTGCGTGGCGAGCAGTTGATTCTGCAGTTGCTCCAGTTGCTTCATCTGAGGGGGCGCCGCCGGCATGCGGAAGCGGCCGCCCTTACCTTTGCTACCCATCTATAACCTCCATAAGTGCTATTTCGGGTCGACCTCTTGTATGCCGCTTACCTGCGCGCCGAGGTCGCGAACGGCGTAGCGCAGGACGCGGTCCTCACGCACGGTGGCATCGAGGCTGTCGTCTACGGATGGGGTCGGGTGCTGGCCCGGAAGGGTGCACTCGACCCGGCATGGCGCGCCCAGGACCTCCTGCAGCGTGTCCTCCAGCAGGCGCCGGTTCTGTTCCTTCATGATCTGCGTCTGGTGGAACTCGCCCTCGACCTCCAGGAGGGCGCAGCCCGCGCGCAGGTCGAGGGGGCGCGCCGAGTTCAGCAGGGCCTGCAGCTTGCGATCTCGTGCGCGCGCCGCCTTGAGCACGATGGGCCATTTTTGCGTCAACGCAGCCAGGCTCAACTCACCCGCAGCAGGCGCCGGCGTCGCGTCGGGTGATACGGCCTCCGGCTGCGGTTTGGGCGCCGCTGCGTCCGGAGTGGATGCGGCAGGCCGGGTTTCCGGCGGCCTGGGCTCCGCCCCCGCCGCTTTCTTTCTCGCTCGGCCTGATGCTGCGGCGGCCGGCTTGGGCGCGACGGCCGGGCCAGCCTCGCGGCGCACCGAAGTGGCCGGCGTGGGCGCGGCGAACTCTACGCCCGGTGCACTGCCGGCCAGGACGGCCTGAGCAAAGGCCAGCTCCAGCGGCAACTGGGGGCGTACCTGGCCGCGGGCGTAGGTGTCGCTCTGGCCAAAGAGCCGCAGGCCATCGACCAGCCGGGCCAGGTCCAGCCCTGCGGCCTGCCCGCGCATACGGCTGAGGACCTCGGGGCTGGCGTTGGTCAGGTTCTCGTCGCCGCCGGCGCGCAAGAGCAAGAGGCCACGCAGATATTCGACGACCTCCAGGTGCAACTGGCGGGCATCCGCGCCGTCATCGACCAGCCGGTTGATCAGCCGGAGGCCCGCGGCCAGGTCCTTATCGATCCAGGCCTGGACGAGATCGGCTACGTTCGACGTGGCTACCGTGCCCAGGAGGTCTTGCACACGCTCGAGGGTAATCTCGGCGTCGCCGTAGGCGGCGAGCTGATCGAGAAGGCTTTCGGCATCGCGAAAGCTGCCGCCTGCGCGCCGGGCGATGGCCTCGACGGCCGCCGGCTGGATGCGTATCCCCTCGGCCTCGCAGATGTGGTTGACCTTTTCCATGATGCTGGCCAGGGGGATGCGACGAAAGTCGAAACGCTGGCAGCGCGAGAGGATGGTGGCTGGAATGCGCTGCGGCTCGGTGGTCGCCAGGACAAAGATGACGTGGGCCGGGGGCTCCTCAAGGGTCTTGAGCAGCGCGTTAAAGGCCTCTGTGGTCAGCATGTGGACTTCGTCGATCACATAGACCTTGTAGCGCCCCTCGTTGGGCGCGAAGGCGATCTTGTCCCGCAGTTCGCGGATCTCGTCGATGCCGCGGTTGGAGGCGGCGTCAATCTCGATCAGGTCCAGATCGCGCCCGGCGGCAATGGCCCGGCAACGCGCGCATTGATTGCAGGGCCGCTCTGCGGGCTCGGCCAGGCAGTTTGCGGCTTTGGCCAGGACGCGCGCCGTCGACGTTTTGCCTGTGCCGCGGGGTCCACAGAGGAGGTAGGCGTGGGCAATCCGGCCGGCGCGCAGGGCGTTCTGCAGCGTGCGCGTGACGTGGTCCTGGGCAATGATCTCGTCAAAGGTCTGCGAGCGCCACTTGCGGTATAACGCCTGCCCATTCATTGCCTGGTATGCCCCTTACTATCTGCACAAAAGGCCCGTAACCCAATAACCTGTAGTGTATCATCCTTGGCTCGAGTTGGCAAGTCATTTTGAATGTCTCTGGTATTAATGCTATAATGGCGCTTGAGAGTCCGCTCATCGCTTAGAGTGACCAAGGAGGACGGCCATGCCGCGGTTTGTCGGAGGATGGGAATGGATAATCATTCTCGTCATCGTCGTGATCATCTTTGGCGTAGGGCGCCTGCCGGAG
>DAOUGZ010000295.1:0-1969 GCA_034428955.1 Anaerolineae bacterium
CACGGTGGGGAGGCCGTCCAGAATGTCTTGGATGAAAACCCGCGCTTGGAGGTCATGCGTTTCCCGGTTGCAGCACCTGATCTGAACCCGCAAGAGCACGTCTGGAAGACTGCCCGACGGGCAGCCAGTCACAATCACACCTTGCGCCGGCTGCCCGACCTGGCCGACAGGTTCAGAACGCATCTCGCTGACCATACCTTCAAGAGTTCTCTACTGGATCGGTATGGCTTCAACGCCATCTGTCCGATGTTTAGATGACATCTCTATTAGTATACAAACACAACCTGAGCCGGCGGGATGCCTGGGTCGGCGCGCTGGCCATCGGGCTGGTCGGCGGGGTGTTCGCGACGGTCAAGACCCTGCCGGCCGCCCACGCCGCCTGCTGCGCACTGCTCGCCGCCGTGCTGGGCCACAAGCCCCTCCTCATCCGCGACCCCTCGGACCTGCTGGCCCTGCCGGTGCTGGCCGCCAGTTGGCGGCTCTGGCGGGCGGTGGGCGACGCGCCGGTGCGCCGCACCTGGCCGGTCCTGGCCCTGGCCTCGTTGGCCACGCTGGCCAACATGGCCGCGCCGGACCATGGCGTTATTCGCCTCGCCGCCCACGAGGGGCAGATCCTGGCCGTGGCCTACTATGGTCGAGACACCTTTGCCAGCCGCGACGGCGGCCTGACTTGGGCGCCCTACACAGGCGACCTGCCCGAGGTGTACGGGCTGCCGGAGCGCGGCCGCACCTGGGAGTATACCGTCGAAGGCACGCACGAGGTCTACCGCTTTACCCCGGCCGAGCGCATCGAGCGCTCGACGGACGGCGGCCGGACCTGGGCCACCGAGCTGCGCCTGCGCGGCGCCGATGCGCGGTCGGCCTACTACCAGGCCGTCCACTATACGGCGGGCGGCAGGCTCCCCGGCCCCCTGCACGCCCATTACGACCCGGCCAGCGGCCACCTCGTCGTGGCCATGGGGCGCGAGGGCGCGTTGGTGCGTACGGCCGGCGGCGATTGGCGCTGGGTGGCGGTAGGGCCCTATCACTTTGAGCCGCTGCAGCGCACAGACCAGTTCGCGCTTTTGCTGCAAGGGGAGCTGTGGCTGGCATTGGCCGTCTTGCTCCTGGGGGTAAGCGCCCTGGGCTTTGCGCGGCAGGCCCTCTGGCAGAGAGTCCTCCTGCTCCTCCTGGGCCTGGCCTGGGCCGTGCTGGTGCTGGCCGGGCAGCCGGCCCTACGCAGCGGGTACGACTCGTTCCTCACTCTCTTCCCCACCCTGGGGTTGCTCGTCGCCCTGCTGCCGCTGGCGGTCTATGAGGGCGTGCGCCACTTGCGCGCCTCGCGCGCGCTGCTGGGCCGGGCGCTGGCCGTCGCCCTCGGCGCGGGCCTGCTCTTCCTGCTGCCCTACATGCTCTGGGGGGTGGGGCTCATCCCCCGCTACGCCGGAGCGGCCTGGCTCGCCGTCCCGCTCGTTGTCCTCGCCCTCGCCGCCGGCTACCGCTGGCTGCCGGATAGGCGGGAGCGGGGGTAGTATGATAGTACTCATCAGGGGCAGGAGAGTGAGAGATGAACGGCCCAAGCGAATCCGGCTACTATGCCTCCCGCCGCGAGGAAATCCTGGCGCTCTTTGATGACCACACCCAGGCCTGGCGGCCGCTGCTCGCCGGCCGCTACGGCGAGGCCCTCGCGGGCACGGTCCTGGCAGAAGCCCGCGAGCGGCAGGCGGCGCTGATCCCGCAACTCCCCTACATCGGCGGCGACTACAACCCGATGACCCGCCACCTGGTCCGCTCGACCACCAGCCTGGCACTCTACCTGGCGCTAAGAACGCCTAACAAAACCGAATATAATGTGGTACAATAGGGGCTATGGCAAAACCCCTACTACCAGATGGACTATGGAAGATCATTGAGCCGATGCTCCCTCCGGAGCCGCCCAAGCCGAAGGGAGGGCGGCCGCGCATACCGGACCGCAACGTTCTGACCGGCA
>DAOUGZ010000296.1:0-3761 GCA_034428955.1 Anaerolineae bacterium
GGCCAGCGCGGAGGCGCCTTTCGCCCTTGCCCCCCGTGAAACCGCGTACACGCCCAGCAGCGCCAGGGCGACCATGAGCGCATTGACCCGCGCCAGCGGAGTTACGTGATAGACATAGGGCGAGGCCAGGAAGAACAGGCCGGCGCCAACAGCCGGGCGCCAGCGGCCCGTCTCCGTGTGGACGGCCACGACGATGGTGACCACCACCAGCGCCGTGGCCGCCAGCGACAGCGCGCGGCCCAGGGCCAGTTGCGGGCCGAACGCCGCCAGGAGCAGCGCGTAGACGGGCGGGTAGTTGGACGAGTAGAAGGGATACTGATCCGGCGAGCCATAGATCGGCTCGCCACGGCTCAGCAGCCAGGCGCTGTTCACATCATAGCCCTCGCCCTGGTCGTAATCGAAGGGAAAGCGCAACAGGGCGTTGGCCCGTATGGCGTAGGCGCCCAGATAGTAAAGCAAGCACAGCCCGATCAGCAAGCAGGCCAGGCCCCAACACCAGCGAATGGTGCGGCCTTGTACTTTCCACATCACAACCTCCATATGAAGCATGATCCCTGTGTTGTGGCTGGAACCCGGTGATCTGCTCTCTTGTTGGTAAGGCCTCCGCGTCAGGCACGCCTCCCGTGGGCTGACCAGTCTGATGTGGCAGTCAGTCTACAGGAGGCATGGCAGCGACACAAGCAAAGCTCCAGACAAGGCCCAATCCATTCTCCTTGCCATTTCTCCTCCTGATATCGCCGATTTGTTGGAGCCTTCTAACTCTTTTCTCCATTTTGGCCAACAGAGACTTGATACAATGGGGCAGGACAACGGGAAGGGGCGGCGATTTGGCGCAAGGTGGCGGCTCGCCCAAGCGTGATGCGATCCGCCTAGCCGCAGACGCTGCGCATTACGGACACTGCCTCTCATGTGGCTGCTCCAGACTCCTATGACGAAATACGCGGAGTCAAGCCAGCTACCCGTGATCCAGCAGTCGTGGACCTTGCAGTGACACTGACGTAGGAGGTGGAAGATGCCAATGTAAGCTCAGCGAGCAAATACGCTTCGTGCACCCAATCGCGGATTATCCAGCAACTCTCACAAGGAGGTATGGCTATGGCTACCGAAGTCGGCATCGAGACTTTTCCTTCTGATGGTCCATGGGACGCCCCGGGTGGCCTCCCCGGATGGATGGGGAGCATGGGCGCGACCATCGTCAAGATCCGTTCCGACGGGTTTGCGAGTCAGGCGAACCGCGATAAGGACTGCGCGCAGGTCAGGTCCATCGCGGCCAATGGGCTCAGAATCGTGACCCGCCCGGGTGGCCTCCACGATGGCGACTGCGGCGAAGGCGTGCCGCTGTGGGATGGCACAGACGTCAGCAACTGCTGCCGTCGCAACATCGACCGCTTCTACGACGTGATCCTGAACTGCGTGGTCAACGCTGGCTACGGCGGCTGGGATCGGTGGTATGCCCACATCCTGGCCAATGAGCCGAACAACACGGCCACCTACGGCTTTGGGTCCAGCGTCGCCACGTACAAGGACCACCTCAAGGCAGTCGCGCGCAAGATCGTTGAGCACGGCTGGACGTGGATCCCCTTCGTGACGCCGCCTATGTGCTGGACCTATGGCGACCCATACAACGCCCAAGGCTTCTACAATGCCACCGTTCAGGCATTCAGTGAGGAACCGGCGATGGCTCAGGCGTTCAAGTACTTTGGCTTTCACATCTACTGGGGCGATGACGGGTTCCGAGACAGCCTGATGACATCCGGCCAGAATTACGCCGCAGCTGCCGGCAAGCCGCTGTTCGTAGCCGAAAGCAACGTGGACCCGGCGCAGATGAACACCTGCTACGATGGCACACACTGCCTGCGCCACGCCAGCCATCGGCATATGTTCTATACGCTGCGCAACAACGCCGCAGCGCTCATCATCTTCCTCCTGACCGGCGGTCAGGAGGGGTGGTCCGAGTACAATCTCGGTGACTGCTCTGGATGCACCAACCAGATCAAGGACTACACCTACCAGTGGGTGATGGAGCCAGGAAGATGGGCCTAGGTTGGTAAGTTGCTGGGAAGGGCTGCTGCGGTGGCCCTTCCCAGTTCCTCTTCTGGGCAGGCGGCCAGTCCAGGAGCTGGCCCAAGATGGACTGGTTCCACACACTATCTCGACGCACACGCAACCCGGCTAGCAGTGTTGACCCAGCTCTCACGCCATGGCCTACGGCGCGCTGGGCTGCGGCGGCTCGGGGTTGGGGAGCAATGTCCGGGCATCTGCGGCATGGGTCCAGATCGTAAAGGACCAAGACGGAAATGACTTGCCGTCTGGACGAATCACATAGGGTGCAAAATGGTACTGCTGGCCTGGCTCCACCGGGACATTGTTGAAGACCCAGCGCGGGAAGGTCCGGCCGTTGGCTGTATACGTGGTCCTTTGCGGCACCAGGTCACGTTGCAGCGCCAGCGGACTGTTCCCCTTGGCAACCTGCAGCCTCAAGTAGTCTGGCTCGTAGTCGAGCGGGACGGAGTTGAGCGTGCCATGAGCGAAGAGGTCGACTGCGATATTGACCAGCGACGCCTGCGCGACGGGGCGCAGTTGTCCCTGCTCGTCGTGTGGCCAGACGACCTGGATGCGGGCATCGAGCGCTTGGGGCTGAGGCTCGCTGTAGCCTGCCGGCACGACCTGCTGCGGGAAGATCGTGCGTGGATCGGCGGCGTGCACCCAGACGTTGGAGCCATCCATGAGCACGAAGCGATACTTGGCGCCGGGCTCGGCGACGAGGGCGGCCGGGATATTGTTGAACTCGACCGACGGGAAGGTGATCCCCCTGACCGTGCGCTCGATCACCTGCACCCGCCCGTAGGGCTGGACGACCTCGGCCGGCTCGTTGTCCTTCGCCACGAGCAGTGCCAAGCCCGGATCCTGGCAGCAGGCGACCTGGTTGCTCGGCCAGACGCTGACGTTGACCATGCGCGACTTGCCCACGGTGGTCGGGCCGCCCTGGCCGTCGTGCGGCCAGACGATGCTGATCCTGGGCTGCTGCCAGAGCTGGACCGGCTCCTGAGCGGCAGCGGAGCCGGCGGCCAAGGGCAGGGCCGACAGAGCAGTCAACAGCGCCATCATGTAGAACTTTACCTTCCTGAGCACAGTGCGTCTCCTTTCCGTCAATGACTGAGCGCCATGGGGCAACATCCTTCTATTGTATGACGCCGCGAAGGCGTCAAGAGTTGCATCTCCAGTGGGCTGGGATAGCGGCGAGCGGGCCATGTCGGGCGCTGCCTCTGGCCGGCAGGTGGCCGAGCGGGCGTGACCAGGCTCGGCCGCACCGGCCTGCGCTACCAGGGGCTCGCCCTGGCCGGGCGTTCCGTGTAGGGTATGTAGGGTTGTGTAGGGTTTCGCCTATCTTCTAGAGAGTGGCCGTCGCAACAAATGGAAATTCCTGCAGCAACCGTACACGACCCTACACACCCTACACATGCCGCGAGAGATGGCCACCGCAAACGATGAGGATGAGTGTGAAGGTGAGGTAGTGAGTGACGAACGGAAGCGCATCGCAGCGCACCCTGGCTCGGGAAGTGGACAGCGGCCAGCAGAGGAGGAGAAGGGCAAAGAGAGGAGAGAGCAGGCAGGTGGGAGAGGCGACACCATCATGACGCCCGTGCAGGGTTGTGTAGGGTTTCACGGCATCTCACCCCAGATAGACGCGGTGCGCGAGCAAGTTGCCCGGTACTCTGCATCACCCTACACAGCCCCGCGTGGCCAGATTCCTGTCTCTT
>DAOUGZ010000297.1:0-5153 GCA_034428955.1 Anaerolineae bacterium
AGCAGAAGCGCGCCTGGCGACTCTTTGCGCCCCCCCCACACACACCTCACCAGCAGACCGGGCTCCCACGCCCGGCGTACCTCGCCTCGGCGAGTTCTGGCTTTTCCAACGCCTCTCGCTCTGCCACTACTCGCCACTGCGAGTGTCCGGCGGCGTGGGAGCCGCCTCGGCTGGCGAAATACTCGTCGCTCAGCAGAAGCGCGCTTGGCGACTCCCCGCGCCCCCCCCACACACACCTCACCAGCAGACCGGGCTCCCACGCCCGGCATACCTCACCTCGGTGAGTATTGGCTTTTCCAACGCCTCTCGCTCTGCCACTCCTCGCCACTGCGAGTGTCTGGCGACATGGGAGCCGCCTCGGCGAAATACCTGTCGCTTTGCCACTGCCCGCCATGGCGAGTACCCGGCGGCGTGGGAGCCGCCTCGGCTGGTGGAATACTCGTCTCCAGCCGATTGGCCTCTCACTCCTCCGGCGTGCTCGTCGGCGCGGGCGTCGCGGACGGGTCCGGCGGCGGCTCGGGCACCGCCACGTCAACCTGCACCGGCACCGCCCTCACCGGCAGCGGCACGGGCCGCGGCGAGAGTTCGTCGCCCGTGCCGGTGTTCAACCCGGGCAGCGGCCGGCCCTCACGGCTGATCAGCGCCACTTCGGCCACCTCCACTTCGTAGGAGCTGCCTGCCGCGGCGACGGTAATCGAATGGATAGTGTGCGGGGGAGGGGGCACGATGTAGGGCATGCCCCGCATCAGCGCCTCTACAGCAGCCTCGTCGCTCTGCAGGAGATTGGCCGACTCGTAGGTATACCACTCGCCCGCGGGCACCTGGATGTGGGCCTGTCGCGTCTCGCAGGTGGTGCAAAAGCTCGGGCTCGGGCCGCTAAAGACGTAAAAGCCCTGCAGCCATTCGTGCTCCCGGCCGTCGGCATCCACATAATTCAGCTTGAGTGCCAGCGGGCACGCATCCCCGCGTTCGCCGCAGCCCGACGCGTCGTGGCTCAGCACACGCAGCACAGCGCGCACCTGCAGCCAGCCGTCCGCGGCGACTGTCCGGCTGATGGGTTGGGTGAGCGCGACCTCGCCCGGCTCATCCGCGTCGCGCCGCAGGCGCACCGCCGGGCGGTCGCCCTCTTCCACGGGCATGGCCTCGCTCCCAGGCGCCGCCTCCGCCTCCCATACCCCCTCCACCGCGGCCATGCTCCCATCGGCGACCAGGTTCTGGGGCGTGGAGCGCAGCCAGCGCACCCAGGCCGCCAGCCGGGCCGGCGTGTAGGGGCCGTAGACCACCGGCACCGCCAAAAGCGAGGCCAGCAGCGCAACGGCTACGATGGCCCAGGTGCGCGGGCGCAGGCGGAAGCGCCGAACGGGCTTGACGAGCTGCGTGCTGGCCAGGTACAGGACGACGGTCAGCCAGACGTAAAAGCCCGCCGTCTGCTGCCAGAGCGGCGCCGTGCTGCCCAGCACAGCCACACCACCGGCCCGCGAGGAGAGCAACATACCTCGCCCGTCCACCATCCCCACCAACGCCCCCAGTATGTCGCCGCCCGGGAACCCGCCGAGCGAAGAGCCGCCGGAACCGGCCATGAGCGACGCCATGGCCACAAAGGGATTGGGGGTCAACGGCCAGTTCGGCGGCTGCCGGTTGAGCACGACGCCGTTGGCCACATAAACGAACAGGCTGCCCAAAACAAAAGCGGCCAGGGTGACATAGCTGGCCACCAACGCCGCCCCGGTGCGGCGAAAGAGCGCCGAGAAAAAGAGGCCCAAAACACTTAGGCTCACCGCAAAGCCCAGGAGCATCAGGAACGCCTTCGCCATATCCCCGATAGAGACGCCGCCAAAGACAAAGGAGAGGCTGGCCAAAGGCACGGTCGCCAGCAGTACGAGGGCCACGTACGAGAGCGCGGCGATCAACTTGCCCCGCAACAGGGAGGAGGGGCTGAGCGGCGTCGCCAGCAGAAGGTCGATGGTCTTGCGCTCGTGCTCGCCGCTGATGGCCCCCGCCGTGAGGAAGGGCGCCGCCCCGCAGACGGCCATCAGCGCCACATAGACCAGCCCAGTGAACACACTGCGGCCGATCAGCGCCCCCTGCGGAACCCCGCCGTAGCTACCCTGGATCGTGGCAGCGGTCAGGCGATACAGGCCATAGCTCACCCCACCGAGCAGCGCCAGGCAGGCCGTCAGGAAGAGATAGGCCCGCGGGCCACGCATCCTCCCCCGCAGTTCCTTGATGAGCACGGGGTTGGCCGATACCTGAACTCTCATGCCCCCTCCGCTTCGGTCAACTGCAAGAACAGGTCCTCCAACTCGCTCCCCACCTCGCGCCAATCGGCGATGCGCGCCCCCCGGCCGACCAGGTGCGCCAGGAGGCCGGCCAGCGCCTCATCGTCGCCCGTAAAGTGCATCTCCAGCGTGGTTCCCGGCCGGCCCGAATCCGGCACCGCCATGGGGCCGCTCACCCCCAGCGACTCACAGCCCCGCAGCAGGTCCAGGGCCGCCTCCTCCTCGGCCAGGATGCGCGTGCGGATGATACGCCCGGAATGGAAGCGGCGGCGGATGTCCTCCATAGTGCCCGAGGCGACCATCTTGCCCTGAGCCAGGATCCCCACCTGGGTACACATCTCGGCCAGCTCCAGCAGCACGTGCGAGCTGACGACCACCGTCTTGCCCATAGCCGCCAGCTCCTTCAGCAGTTCGCGCATCTCCACCCGCGCCCGCGGGTCCAGCCCCGATGCCGGCTCGTCCAGCAGCAGAATCTGAGGATCGTGGACCAGGGCATGGGCCAGGCAAAGGCGCTGCTGCATCCCCCGCGAGAGGGCGTGGACGTTATCATCGCGCTTGCCGGCCAGATTCACCAGCTCCAGCAACTCGGTCACCATCGTCTTGCGCCGGGCCGCGGGCATGCCGTAACAACGAGCGTAAAAGTCCAGATACTCCCAGACCAGCATATCGTCGTACACGCCAAAGAAATCCGGCATATAGCCCACCAGGCGGTGGGTCGCGGCCAGGTCCTGGTCCACACGCTGCCCGGCCACCCACACCTCGCCCGCCGACGGCTCCAGCAGGCCGGCCAACATGCGCAGCGTCGTCGTCTTGCCGGCGCCGTTGGGGCCGATAAAGCCATAGAGCGCCCCCTGGGGCACCTGCAAGTTCAGATGGTCCACCGCCAACACACGGCCATAGCGCCGGCTCAGGTCCCGAGTCTCAATCGCATAGCTTGCCGTATCGGGCATACACTTTACCCCATCAAACGAAAACGGCTCAAGCCGTCACTACACAAACGCCAAGCCCTACAAACCACGCTCCCCCATGTAGTAACGGCTTTAGCCGTTCGCCCCCCACAGCGACGAACCTGCCTCCTGCCAACCCAAACGGCTGAAACCGTTACTACACAAACGCCAAGCCCTACAACCCACGCCCCCCATGTAGTAACGGCTTTAGCCGTTCGCCCCCCACAGCGACGAACCCGCCTCCTGCCAACCCAAACGGCTGAAGCCGTTACTACATGGATGTTTCCACGCCAAGCCCTACACCCACGCTCCCTTGTAGTAACGGCTTTAGCCGTTCGTCCCCCGCCGTCACTACATGGGAATGTCTCTAAAGCTCACCCTCAATATCCAGGCCATAGGTCAGGCAGGCCCCTCCCTGCCGGGCATCGCCATCCATGATGAGCCGCAGGCGCACAATGCCGCCGGCGCTCACAAAGCGAGCCGGGTCGGGCAACTCGACCAGCCCCGGCTTCAGGGGGTCGAGCTTGACCCACTCACCCTCACCGTCGGCCACCTCAACGGTGGGCACCGGCAAGCCCCCGTCAATGACCAACGCCAGCCGCGTCACCTTCATGCGGGCCAGAGCCTCGGGCAGCGAGAATTCGAGCTGGGCCTCTCCATTGGCCATGTACACCTGGTTGCTCGGCCCACACTGGCCCACATCGCCTTGGAGATGAGTCAGGCTGGGCAGCAAATCCCCGGGGGCCAAACGAACCTTCCCGGCCGCGTACTGCACGCTAATGGGCACGATGGCCAGGCTGGTCTGCTGGGTGGCCCAGCGCGCCCCCTCCACTTGCACCGCCAAGGGACTCGTGGGCAGCCAGCCGATGAGCGTGGTATAGTTGGGGAGCTGAACGGGGCCGTAGGGTCCCTGGAAATAGTTGGAGAGCAACTGTTGCCGGACCTGCACCTCGCGAGAAAGGCCGCCCGACCCCGCGGACCGGGCCATATCCTCAAAGAGATTGTACGGAAAGGCCTGGCCGGAGATGGCGGCGGGCAGTTCCTCATCGATGGTCACCACCTCGCCGGCGGGCAGGTCGCCCAGTTGCAGGCAGCGATTGCCGTGCACCAGCACCGCATCCTCCACCACCTCGCTCGACCGATTGGTCAGGGTGCCGCGGATGCGCTCCCCCTCCACCGTCAGGTCGGCGTCAATCGCCCAGCCCGCCGGCCGGGGCGACTCCACGTAAAAGGCCTGCATGGCCCACTGCTCCACCTGCGCGCCACGGACCTGCGCCGGCTCCCCCTCGACAATCTGCACGCTCGCAAGGGTCCTCGCCCCACCAGGGCCCCAGGGATCGTTCTCGTTGGCCATCGGAGCCACGAGGGACCGGCCGGGGAAGCTCAGCGTGTAGGCACGGCGCGCGGGCGAAAAGAGGCCCACAAAGGTCTCCATAGGCCCCTGAGAATCGTCCAGGGTGATGACCGAGAGCTTGTTGATGATGACGTCGCCGCCGCGCACCCCATAGGCAAAGGCAAAAGCGCCGGCCGAAAAGAGCAGGGTCACAGCGGGGATGGTCACCCAGCCCCAGTTGAGCCGGCGCAGCCGCCGCAGCGCCAAATAGTTCAGCGGACCGACGATGAGGATGTACAGCGCAAGCAAAAGGCCCAGCCAGTGCAGCGAAGGGAGGGCCAGAGCCGGCAGGTTCTGCAGGGGATAGTACATGGACATGATGCGCGAGGCACGCGGCGAGACGTCCGGCGGCGCGCCGAGGGGATAATCCGAGCCGGGCGTCAGCAGCTTTTCGTAAAAGGCAACCGTGCCGGCCCAGGCATCGAAGGGGCTCGCCGCCAGGTCCAGGGCCACATAGTTGACCCATCCCTCGCCCACGGGCGTTTCCACCAACAGCGCGCGCTCGCCCTGCTCGGCCAGGGCCTTGCCCAATGA
>DAOUGZ010000298.1:0-9068 GCA_034428955.1 Anaerolineae bacterium
AGGCGACCTTGTACTTGCAGGCTACTACGATGCCGATATGGGCACCTCGTGGTCAGACGCCTATAGTGTGTGTGGACACCCAGCGAGGCAAGACGAGCTTCTACGGCACGCTGAACCTGTCCACTGGTCATGAGACGGTCACCGAGGTGGCCAAGATGGACGCAGAGCATACAGCTGAACACCTGAGACACACTTGGCCTACCCCGATGGTCCGATCCTGCTTCTTTGGGACCGCACGCCTTGGCACAGTGGGGAGGCCGTCCAGAATATATGCTCTGAAAGTGGCACTCTCCCATTTTCATGCACGGTGGTGAGCGCGGCGCTCATGAACACGGATGAAAACCCGCGCTTGGAGGTTATACGTTTCCCGGTTGCAGCACCTGATCTGAACCCGCAAGAGCACGTCTGGAAGGCCGCCCGACGGGCAGCCAGTCACAATCACACTTTGCGCCGGCTGCCCGACCTGGCTGACAGGTTCAGAACGCATCTCGCTGACCATACCTTCAAGAGTTCTCTACTGGATCGGTATGGCTTTGACGCCGTCTGTCCGATGTTTAGATGACATCTTTATAAGAGGACATGCCAGTCGCCTCGCAGGCTCGCATCAGGGCCTGGCACCAGCGTGGTGGATGGCCTTGTGCTCCGCATCCACAAAGGCGTACTCAAAGCCCAGGTAGCCGTAGAATTCGGCCAGCTCGGGCGAGGGGTAGGGGAGTGATGGCGCCGGTGGCCAGCTCGTCACGTCGGGTCTTGGCTTTGATCGCGTTGTGTCTCATTCAGATGGCCTCTTCTTTACGCTGCCCATGCCAGCGTAGTCAACCCCGTCTGCTCATCCTGGTGCCAGCAATCGAGGAGGCCGCACAAGCCCTGAGAGATGGCGGTCATGGGATGTCGGGCCATCGATTGGTCAGGCCGGCGCGCTTCAGAACCCAATCAAACTCTCGCCAGCCGATGGCGGTCATTGCCATCGCCCCCGTGGGCGGGATCACTTTCGGACAGTCTATGATCCCCCGGCGATAGAGAATCTCCTTCAACAACTCGCGACTGTGATCGTTGTAGAACATGAAGTAGGGCAGCAGCCTCTCGTAGTAAAGTTGCGCTGACTGCTCTTCATCCCCATCCAAGTATGCCTTTACCACCGCCGCATGCAGATCTAATGCTTCCGTACCGGTCATGAACGATGTGACCCCAATGCGCAAGAGATGGATCATATGCCGGCCGCCGGCCCCGCCGATGACGCCCATCTTGCCGCCTGTGCGCTCCATCAAGGACCAGGACTTGGTCAAGAAGTCCTGGCCTTCAACCTTAACATAGTGTATCTGCTCCAGCTCGTCGTACATCCGACAGATGAGATCCACGCTCAGAATGGGATCGCTGGCTGGCGTATCCTGGACGATGATCGGGAGAGATACCGCATCGGAGATCGCCCTGTAATATTCGAACAGCTCATCTCTAGTCGGGGTGTCCACATAAGGCATGCCCACCATGAGCATGTCTGCGCCCAGTGCCTCTGCTTCCAGGGCATAGTTGACGGCAGTGCGCGTGGCCGGAGCCGTCGCACCAATGAACACGGGCACACGCCCCCCCACTTCGTCGATGACGATCTCGATCAACCGGCGGCGATCCACATCAGTGACTTTGTGGAACTCAGAGGCGCCCCCCAGGTGGCCGATGGCGACTGCGCCACACTTGAGGCAGTACTGGACCAAACGGCGCTGGCTGACCTCGTCCAACTCACCCGATTCCTGGATAGCCGTGGGCAGGATAGGCATCATGCCACGGAAGTGGGGCATAGGCGTCTTTCCCGCGCTCATACAGGGGCATCCTTTACGCTGTCCACAAGGTAGCTGCGACATATCGCTCGCCCTCGGCTGTGTCGTTGAAATAGTAAGCCGTCACGATCATACCGTCCGACCTTTGAACGGTTCTTGGATAGCCGAGATCGTGATTCCCAGCGTCGTCGCGCAATATGATCTCCAGGCTCCAGGTCGCTCCGTGGTCCCTGGAGAGCTTGGCGCGTATGCCATAGGGGGCGTTGCGGTAACCATAGGTCAGGCACAGCCGCTCATCGTGCAGTCTGGTCAACGTGGCCGGGTTGCCTCCTATGCCGGTATCGACAACTGGTGTGTTCAGGTACGTCCATGTCACTCCGTTGTCGCTGGATGCGTACAACTCGATGAAAGTCTGCTCTGTCGAAGATTGGCGCGATCCCTCCCGACAGCGCAAGGCGACCAGGATGCGTCCATCCGGCAGGCGGACACTGGCCGGCATGATAGAGTATCCGGAAGGCTCGGGGCCGATCCACGAGACGAACTCGAAGGTGTTGCCAGCGTCGCGAGTCTGCGCGCAGAAGCAGCGCCCTTCGTCACCGTTGGATTTGGCCGCGGTCAGGAAGAACAGGCAGCGGTCGGGTCCGTCTATCAGGTAGTCGGTTCGGGCGGCAATGCCGGGCAGGCCGAGCATGGGAAAATCGAAAGGACCCAACCAGGTCCTACAACGATCGTAGGAAACATAGAACCATGACTTGGCTCCCGCTGTCAAGCCATGCCTGACAAAACGGATAGCCAGGTCAGGATGGGTGAGCTGTATGCCTTCACGCAGAATAGTCGCCGTGGGGCATTCAGATGGGTCGGAAAGGCCTGAGGGCTCAGGATCCCTCAAACCTTGTTCCTCGATCTGCCACGTCTCACCGCCGTCCAGGCTGCGTGCCTGCACGGGCATTGAGGGGATGGCTCTATCGATTAGATGGAACCCTCCGCCGCAATTGTGGTAGCCCAGGGTAAAGCCGACAACGATCTCGTTTCCCCACGACCATATGCCATTATTCGCGGGCCATCCGGCATAGCGGCCTTCCAGCCTGTAGATTGTGACGTGCTTCATCGTCTCTCTTCTCCGTCTCTGAATGGAAGTAACTCTGCCCTATGCCCCCTATTCATAGGCTCGTATCTCATAGACGCGGGCGCTTGGAGCCCCGTTGGTGGCGTGGATGCGCAGACGGACGGCTGTGGTCTCCACCGACGAGAAGGTATGTACACGGCGGCGCTGGTAGTTGCCCATCTCGGCGAGCAATGGTTGCCAACGGTCACCTTCTTGGAAGAGCAGTTCATAGTCGCTCACGCACTCGGCCGGGCGCGTCAAGGGCGGGGTCATCGAGATGCGGTCCGAGATATTGACGTTGGTATCAAAAGTGATCTGAATGGTGCCCAGCTTGACTGGCTTCTCCCAGTGTAGCTCGATATCCTGGGGGAACGGCTGCTGCGGGTCGGAGACCCAGATGTTGGTCCAGCTCTCAGGCCGGGCGACGCCATTGATAGTGTTCTGCGGGCCGTAGGGCCACTGGACCGGGTCGGTGCGCAGGGCGAAGCAGCCTGTGGTGTCACCGCTTTCATAGAGGCGCCAGTAGGTGCTGCCGGGCCGGCGCCGGGCAGCGGTTGTGCCCACGGGGATGGCAGGCTTGTCGTTGCTATAGTACCAGAAGAGGCCAGGGCAAGTATCGACCTCGATCCAATAGAGCCGGCCGGACTTTACCGCAGCCTGTAACGGAACGGTGACCCACCCATCACTGTTGGGCGCGACAATGCACTCACTAGTTGCGATGGGCTCTCCCGGCGCCAAGGTCCAGACATCCGGCGCGTCTCGCAGAGTCACGTGCACAGCTACAGATTGGTCCAGAGAGGAGCGCAGGTGCAGCTCGATGGCATCTAGGCGCCCGGACGCTATGGGGAACAACTGCGCGCACGGCCAGTCAAGCTCCACAAGCGTTTTGCCATCGGGGAAATTTAGCGCTGCCTGGCTGGAGGCCTGGACGATCGCACTCCGAGCCAGGTCCAACGGATCCTCATTGCGCAGGCCTGGGATGTAGCAATCTTGGCGCAGGAGGAGCTGCTGCAGTTCATGGATGTGCTCAGGGTAGAGCTGGCATGGGTCGACGTCGCGCTCCAGGCACATGGACGCGGCCGTGCCCACAGCCTGGCCGCAAACGGCGCCGGTGTTGATAAGCCGTACGCTTCCATGGACGACATGGGTCGCGCTGATCAAGCGCCCGGCCATGAAAAGGTTGCGTATGTTCCGCGAGTAGAGGCTGCGGTACGGGATGCTGTAGGGACGTACCGCGAGCTTCTCCGTCCAGTCCGGGTCGCCATGGCGCGGCTCGGGAGGCAGGTGCGGGGCTTCCATGCCGCCGATAGCGTGCAGGTCGAGGAACCAGCCTCCATAAGCAACGCGGTCAGGGAACAGGTGGCGCCCGCGCACCTCGTTCTCACTCAGTACATGGTCGCCCATGATCCGCCGCGACTCGCGCTTGCCCGGCAACGTGGCAACCCACTCCAGAGCGTGATTCTCAGCGCCGTGGTTGCCGCCGTTCTTGATATGGTCCCAGATGCCCAACAGGCGTCGCAAAAGCTCGTGGTGGATCTCCTCGCTGTCCCGTACCGTATCGTGACGCAGGCCCCCCATGGCCAGCCAAAAGTAGCCGCGCTCGTATGATCTGTGCTCGCGAAGCAAGCCGATGGATTCATCGCTAGGAAAGTGTACAATCCAGGAAGGCGCCTTGAAGGGAACAGGATGCCCCATGTCCCTGCTGATAAAGGTCAAGGAGGTCGGTATAGTATGCTGGTCGGCGGTAGGCGGCGCCATGGACTCGCCGTATTCGTCTTCGCCTTCTCGACCGTGGCGATACTCTGCACCGGCCGCCGCGGCAAGAGTGCCGTCGCCACTGGCATCGCAGAAGTAGCGGGCATGGAAAGCTAGTTTGCGCTCGCTTGTCAACTGGTAGCCGAGCGCTGCCGAGATGCGGTTGGGAGCCTCCATAATGGCGCTATGTATGGTCGTATTCAGGAATAGGATCAGTCTAGGCTCGCGCTGGACTACATCGTAAAGGATCAGATCCCACATGCTGTTGCAGCTATAACGGCTGTGGTTCAAGGCACGGTCCTCCACCAGCAGCTCGTTGATGATACCGGTCTCATCGGCCCAGGGGTTCTGGCGCCCCGCGCCTTTGGGGACGACACGCACCTCGCTGGAAGAGTTGCCGCCCAGCACCGGGCGGTCCTGCACCAGAGCCACGCGGACTCCAAGCCGGGCTGCGGCGACAGCTGCGCATACGCCAGGTACGCCGCCGCCCACGACAACCAGGTCGTAGGAAAGCGATTCAAAGGTATCAATGTCCATGTCTGCCTACACTTTCATTCCAGTCAGGGCAATCCCCTCGATGAAATAGCGCTGGAACAGGGCAAAGAGGATGATCACAGGCACCACCATGATGCTCGCCCCTGCCATGATCTGTGGCACGTTCACGGTACCATCGGGAGCACCCTGCAGAGACCAGACTCCGAGGGCCATGGTGTATTTGCGGGAGTCATGAAGGTAGATCAGAGGCGCCATGAAGTCGTCCCAGTTGCTCTGAAAGCTGAACAGCGCCACCACCGCTAGCGCCGTTCGGGAAAGCGGGGCGATAATCCGAAAGAGGATAGCCACTTCGGAGCACCCGTCGATAGTCGCCGCGTCATACAGCTCTGCCGGTATGGTACGGAAGTACTGGCGCAGCAGAAAGATGTGGAAGGCGACGCCGAAATAAGCCGGTACGATGAGAGGCAGGTGGGTGTTGATCCAGCCCAGCTTGCTGTAGCCCACATAAAGTGGCACTATCCGTACCACTCCAGGGATCATCATGGTAGCCAAAACGAGAAAGAAAAGGACTTCTCTGCCTGGGAAGCGAAAGAAGGCAAAGCCATAGGAAACCAGCATGCTAGACAGCAAGTTGCCGATTAGGGCCAGAGCTACGATGGTCAGAGTGTTCCGTATGTAGAGGGGCCACGGGTAGAAGCTAAAGATGTCCGAGTAGGCCTGTAGTGTTACCGGGTTCGGTATCCACACAGGCGGCCACTTGTGGACTTGACCGACCGTCTTGATCGATGTCGTGAGCAACCAGTACAGAGGGACTAGCATGAGCGCGGACCCAGCGACCAGGACGGCATACACGATGACGGCTCCGAGAGTCCTCGAAGCACGCAGCCCCAGCTTTCCCTTGCCGAGCATTTAGCGCCCCCCCTGGTAGAATACCCAACGGTTCGACGAGCGGACCACCACCAGTGTCATCATCACGATCAGGACAAACAACAGCCATGCCAGTGCCGAAGCATATCCCATTCTGAAGTAGGCGAAGGCATTGTTGTAGAGGTGCAGCATATAGAAGAGCGTGGCGTAACGGGGTCCACCGCGGGTGACTATGAAAGCCACTGAGAACACTTGAAACGAACCGATGATCTGCATGACCAGATTAAGGAAGAGAGTAGGCGTCATCAGAGGCACGGTAATGGCCGAGAGCTTGCGCAGCCCAGTTGCACCGTCTATCTCCGCTGCCTCATAGAGATGGGTGGGTATGCCCTGCAAGCCTGCAAGGTAGATGACCATGCTGGATCCCAGGCCCCACAGACTCATGATGATGAGGGCAGGCTTGGCCCAGATGGGATCCCCTAACCAGTTGATGCGCGGCACCCCAAAGAGTGACAGGAAAAGGTTGACCAAGCCCGTGCGCGCGTTGAGCAATATGTACCAGAGCACAGCCGTGCCTACAGTGGGGACAATGGAAGGCAGATAGTAAATCACGCGAAAGCCAAGAATTCCCCTGACGTGAGAGTTCAGGAGGAGGGCCAAGGCAAACGCGCAGAACACTCTGATGGGTATACCCATCCCCACATAGTATACTGTGTTGTACAACGAGCGCCAGAAGAGGTTGTCTCCAAAGAAGGCGCGGTTATAGTTTGCGAACCCGATCCACCTGGCGGCGCCGACAACGGCATACTCTGTAAAGCTAAAGTAGAGGGATGCGAGGATGGGCATCAGGTCGAACACGAGAAAGCCGATGAGCCATGGTGAAATCAACAGGAGGCCGATGGTGGCCTCTCTTTTGGAGTAGGCCCGAGCACGCCTGCCCCGTTGGTTTCTGCCCTTTCCAGCGTCGATCGTCGTTACGCTCTGCATGTCACCTAGCCTTCGGGCTCTTGCGGATTGCCGGATGTGCTGCATGTCGCCGAAGCCGGCGCCTCATTGAGGCGCCGGCTTCCCAGCGGTTGCGCCGATCAGCCCAACGATGCAAAGAACGTGTCTGCCAACGTCTGCACCTGATCCTGGGCGTCATCGAGCGCTTGCTGCGGCGACATGTCACCGGCCATCGCCGATTCCAGAGCAAAGTTGATGATCCCCGACGCTTCCTGCAGCCCCGGCACCGTGGGCACCGGGACGGCGATCTCGGCCGTCTTCACGACGCCTTCCCACTGCTCGTACTGGGTGTACGCGGGATCATCGACCACGGCCTTGAGTGAGGGGAAGCGCACCTGCTGGATCATGAACCAACCGGCTGCAGAAGGCTCAATGGTCAGCCAATGCAGCAGCTCCCAGGCAGCTTCTACGTGAGGCACGCCGGACGCGATGCCATAGTTCCAGCCGCCATAGTAGACGGGTTTGGCCTGGCCTCCATCGGGGGCCGGAGGCGGGCAAACGTCGTAGAGCAGGTCCTCAAAGTCGCCCAACTCGATGACGGCGACCTCCCAGTTGCCCCCGAACTTTTGAGACGACGTCTGGGCCTGGAAAGAGTCGGTGATGGCCAGCTCTGATTGGGCGTCGAGAAAGTCGAGGTACGCCTTGGTGCTGCCATAGATCTCTTTCGTATTGTTCACGACATACTCGAGAGCCTCGACCGCCTCGGGGCCGTTCACGGAATAACTGCGCCCGTCGTCGGACACGGCTTTGGCGCCCTTGGAGTAGATCATGTAGAAGAAGGTGGAGAAATCCAAGTTCCAGTTTAAGCCTATGCGAGACAACTCGTCTCCCTCAAAGCGGGTCAGCTTTTGGGCCGTATCGACCAAGCCGCTCCAGGTGGCCGGCGGAGCGGTGATCCCTGCCTCCTCGTAGTGGCTCTTGTTATAGAAGAAGAGCGGACCGGCATCGGCATTGCAGGGCAGGACGTACAACTTGTTCTCCCATTTGGAGACGGGGAGCACCCAGGGGAAGAATACATCCAGGTCCACACCATGGGTACTGACCAAGTCATCGAGAGGGAGTAAGGTCTTGTGCACGGCAAACTCGGGCACCCAGAACCCGCGGACCATGGGCACATCGGGTGGGGTGCCGCCGGCTACGGCCGTCTGGATTTTCTGCAGAAGCGCCCCACTTCCGCCGGAGACAAACTCATGCGTGGCCTTGATTTCGGGGTGCTGCTCATTGAAGCGTTTGAATATATCATCCATGAGTTCGATGCGGCCAGCGCTCCAGATGTGCCAACAGGAAAGTTCGACGGGTGCAGCTGGTGCCGGTGCCGCCGTCGCCTCAACGACCTCCGGCTCGGCAGCGGTTGTAGGCACTGTGGCCGCAGGCACGTCGGGCTCCGTGTTAGGTGTGCATGCTGCCAACGTGGCCGCCGCCATCGAGCCACCTACGGACTGTAAGAATGCTCGGCGAGTAAGCGCCTTCATGGTGCCTCCTCCTCTCCACTAACTAGTACATGCGAACGCAAGTCCACTGACGGTTTGACATGGCGCATTGCGCATCATGCGCCCGACAGGGCCGACTGGAGGGCCATTTGGCATCGATTCGGCAGCCAGAGCTACTCCACAAACTGGCGGTCGACTTCCGTTCCGCTGTACTAGGTCATCGTCAACCGCCTCGGCAGGCGCATTTCAGAGCATCAGGGAGAGCTTGGTTGCCCTCCAGGGTGCTCGTATTCTGCAAGTGCTGTCTAGCGCATGCTCACCTCCTCACGCTGTCGGTTGGCGCCTCAACCTGTAGCCGATTGCCCATGCCTGCAGGAAGAGAACTTTGCTCTCGGTTTTCAGTCTGATGAGGAAGCGCTCTGGGTGCTGGGCACCCCTCCATAGGCGGTGGGCCCAGCCACATGTCTCGGCCGTACATATCCCATGCGTCGCGAGATCTCCTCTGCGGTGCCCACCACGCGAGGGACCAGCTCGGACATACGACTGCCCACAATCTCGGGATCGGCGCCCGACACGCTGCAGGCCGCAATCACCCGCCCATGTTCATCGAGGATCGGCGCGCCAATACAGTAGGTGCCC
>DAOUGZ010000299.1:0-13553 GCA_034428955.1 Anaerolineae bacterium
CGCCAGCGCCAAGGTACGGCTGAGTTCAGGCAGACCTACCTGCTACGGGTGGCTATCGAACGCAAGATCGCTGACTTGGTACAGTGTAGTGTCCGACAGGCGCGCTATGTCGGGACGGCCAAAGACCGGCTGCAAGTCCAATGGTCGGGCGCTGCAGTCAACCTCAGGCGTCTGTTCACGCTGTTCAATGGCGACACAACCCGCATGCGCCAGGTTCTGGCGACGGTAGGCTGAGCCCAGTATCAGTGGAGGGGCCAAGGCTAGGGCAGACGATGCTATCGAATCCAACCTGCACAGAGCCTCAGCCCTCCGTTCCAGGCGTTTTCCCCGGCTTTCGTGAGGCTCAGTGCTCCCGAAAGAGGGGTTTTTCAGGTTACTTCTATCTCGATATCTTGATTCCGTACTTGGTGAGCCGTCGCCAAGCTCTCATTGACCACAGGATCTTCGCTGACGCCATTCTGCCCAGCAAGCCACTGCTCTACGCCGTTCAGTGCCTCCAGGACCATGGCCAGGGCTTGCTGTCGCCCACCTGGGTCGCGCCAATTGCAGTCCAGCGCTGCCTTCAAGTTGGTACTAACGGGTATGGAACAAGAGTCGGTGACTTGGCCAGGAAGACGCCGGAGAGCTTGGGGCGCGGTCTACACCGCCATTTTTGCCCTGTTGTGAGCCAATCTAGCTGCCCTGTAGCTAACTGGGGCACCCTGGCGGAAGGGTCAGTGCTTGGCCACCGACTCTTTTGTTCCATACTCGTACTAACGACAATCGATGCGCCAGCTTCTCTGGTCACATCGATCAGCCCCCACCCCTGCTGGCCTGCAATCACGCTCAGAACCTTGCGCAGAGCGTGACGCAGAAGATTGTAGGTGTCTTCGACTCGACTGGCGCCCCAGAGAGGACTATTGTCTAGGGCGGCACGCAGTTGGCGATGCCCAAAGCCGCCCTTTTGCTTCACCACTTCGATTGTGCGCTCAATCAGGCGCCGATCCAGGCCGTACTCGACCATGCGCTGACGATGCGCGACGTATGTTGAAGCAGGCGAGGAACGGGTCGAGGCCCCGCGCCCGCCAAGTGGCGAAGAGACTGGCCAGAGCCATGCGCATCTTGCTGCCAGCGGGACTCCGCGTACCGCCGCTGATCTTGCGCATCACGACGATGGGCCGCAGGCTGCACTCGGCCAAGTTGTTGTCGGCTGCAGGCCATCGACACGCACGAACTGGAAGAGCTCGTCCTTTTGCCGTGATAGACGTTTGGCTAGCGCACAGCAGGGATGCTGCAGCGCCAGCTTCTGCGAGCGCTCAATCAGGCTGTTGTGCAGCGCCTCGCGCTCTGGGTCGGTGCGCTCCTCGATCCCTGGCCGAGCCGCCTTCGCTTCGTCGTAGAGTGCCCGCACCGCCCTGGCCCACTGCAGCGCAAGCTCATTCGCAGCGTGTTTCTCTTTGAGCTCATGCAGGTCGCGCAGAAGGTGCACCCAACAGCGCTGGTGTGGCCCCTTGTACCTGTTGTAGCCTGCAAAAAGGTCGCTGGCCAAGATGCCCTTGAAGACTACACTCAGCACGCGCTTCGCCACGTGTCCGGAGCGGCTCTGATCCCGCTCGAAGTAGCGTGCCGCCTCCGGACCATCAGGCGTGAAGGTCCACACGTAGCGCGTCTGGCTGTCTTCCCGCCAGCCCGTCTCATCGGCATGCACCACCGGGCTGCGACGCATCTGCTCTCGCAACCCGCGCAGGGTGGTTTGCCCCACCTCGCGCACCCAATCCAGCACCTCCGCGATCTCACCGATGCTGAGTGCCAGATCGTGCACCGTCTTGAGATAGTTGCGGATGGCGCGCACCGTCATGCGTAGCTCGACCCGCAGGTAGGCAACGAGGCTGAGCAGCCACGCTCAGGCGTCCGTGCCCCAGTACCACACCACGCAGATCCAGCCGTGGCGTATGCCAGCGTTCACAGCGCGGACACCACGAACAGCTACAGTCCAGGCGATCCTCCAGCTTGTGAGGCACACTCTGGGTCGGCGTCTCCCGCCAACGAGCCCCCTTCTGCTCTGGCTTCGGCTTGCGACGAGACTTCTTCGGCCCTGTCTTGGGCTTACTCGCTTTGGCGAAGGATGGCCGCTCCTTCTCACCTTGCTCAAGCTCGGCGATCCGCTTCAGCGCCCCCGTCAACTCCGCTCGCAGCGCTGAATTCTCAGCCCGCAGGCCAATGACTTCTTCCTCAAACGTCATGCCCCAACTATACCATAACCAGAAGCCGCTTGCCAGCCCGATTCTGAACAGACACGCTTTATACTACTTGACCGGTGTTCTAGTCCATGCCCTCCTGCTATTCTGCTTTCCCGGGATCCCTACGTTCAGACCAGGTACTGCTCCATGCGGGTCTTTGTCTCGCGCGCAATCTCCCAGAGGTCCCACTCCCAATGCTTGAGGCTGAGCAACTCGGAGGACCAGACGCCGTCAAAGCCAGTGGCACGGACGGCGGCCACCCACTCCTTGATCGCGATCTTGCCCTCGCCGGGCAGGTAGCCACGGAGCGCCTCCTCGACCCATTCCGTGCCGGGCTCGTGCCGGACGCCGTCGCAAAAATGCACGCCGTAGATCATCTTGCCATCCAGTCTAGCGACCTCGTCCGGGGTCGTCTCTCCCCCGGCCCAGAGGTGCCAGAAGTCGATGACCATGCCGACGTTGTCTCGCCCGGCTTCCTGGAGGACGAGCAGGCTTTGCGAGAGCGAGTGGATAGGCGACCAGGCGATAGGCTCCAGCTGGAACCGCACGCCGTGCCGCTTGCCGATGTCGGCGATGTCGGCGATGTTGCGGGCCGTGAGCTTGAGCACCTCCGGCCACGGCCTGCCCTGCAGACCGCAGAAGGGCACCAGCTGTACGGTCGGGCAGCTGAGAACCTCAGCGGCCGCGCACAAGCGCTCCGCCTCGGCCAACAGGGCCTGCCGCTCACACGGCTCGATGCGCTCGATGCTCTTGAGGGCGTTGATGCAGACCGGGCGCACACCATGAGCCTTGAACAGAAGGTTCAGGTCCTCGGCCGTGAAGCCCTGGTCCAGGTAGCGCAGGAGCTTGGACTCAACAATCTCGAGCCCATCGTAGCCGGTCTCGCCTGCAATGCGGATGTCGGTACGTATGTTACAGTGCATGGTTGACAGGCCATGCATGGTGATGATCATGAGAGCCCACTCCTTTCTTGAGCAGCTACAGGATTTCTCAACCCCTCGCCTGAACACCCGCGCCGTATTGGCCGTCTTCGCGCGGCCGGCAGCTGGCCGCGCCCGTAGAGTCGACCCACGTCTTGATGCTCGCGATACTGTCTGCCATCGTATAAAGCGGCTCGAAGTCCATGAGCCGCTTGGCCTTGGACATGTCGAAGGCGATCTCGCCGCCCTGGGCCATGCTCCATGGGAAGCCGAACTCAACCTTGATACCCGGCACCAAGCCCTAGATGATCGCCTGCAGCTCCGAACCGCGAGTCGGAGCGGGGCCACAGCAGTTGAAGATCTGCCCCGGCGCTGCGGTATGCTCACCGGCGGCAATGAACATACGCGCCACATCCCGCAGGTCCACATAGTGGCAGAGCTCCTCGGCCGAGAAGTGGGGCACCTGCACGCTCTTGCCCTCAGCAAGCCTTTCCGCGAACTCGCCCCAGCCCCGCCCCCCACCGCGGCCCCGTGGGCCGACGACGGCGGTCAGCCTCAGGACGGTCGCGGGCAACCCGTACTGGTGGTAATAGGTCATGACTAGGAGTTCCTGCATACGCTTGCTTGTCGAGTACATGTCCCGTGGGCGGCAGGGATGGTCCTCGGTCACGGGCATGTGGTCGGGAGGACTGAACTTGGTAGCCGGATACCACTCGTACGACGAGATGCTGCTAGCCAGGACAAAGCGCCCGACCCCGGCTTGGCGCGCGTACTCGAGCATGTTTTGGCAGCCGTTGACGTTCACCTGTACCATCTGGATAGGATTGCCCGTGTCACCCGGGAGCGAAGCGATATGCATGATGCAGTCGAAGGTGTGGCCGTGGAGGGCCCGCAACAGCCCGTCCGCATCGGTTAGGTCAGCCTGGATGAACGGGACATCCGCTGCGGGAGCGTTGCGCCCCAGCCCCGTTACCTCCTTACCGAGGTCGCGCAACTGCCGCACGACCTCGGCCCCAACGTAGCCTGTAGCGCCCGTGACAAGCACTGTCTTCATGGCTCTCACTCCTCATCTGGCAGTGGCTCGTAGTTAGGTGGAACGATCTCTTCTTTCAGCGGCAGGTCCACCCAGCCGCCGGTCTCCATGCTCTTCCAGACCGCGCACATGACCTCGACGGCCCGCGCCCCATCTTCGCCACTGACTCGGGGTTCCTTGTCGTTGATGATGCAGTCCAGGTAATGCGCCGTCATGCGCTCATAGTTGCTGGGGTGGCGAGGCGGGCAGATGGGCACCCACCGCTTGCGCACCGTCTCGTCGATGATGTCCTCAACCCAGAACAGCTCAGGCCAACGATAGTCCTTCAGGATCTGCGGCAGGGTGTCTACTGTATAGTCCTTGTTGGTATAGACAGCCATCGGCCAACTCTGGAATGGGTTGGTGGCGTCGGTGGCCGTAAAGATGGTGCCCTCCGTGCCACAGAGCTCGGTGGCCTGGTTGACCGCGGGGGAGAAGCGGTTGCAGCTGATGGTGCCGAAAGCGCCATTCTCGAACTCGACCATGACCAGGGCGGTGTCGTCGCATAGAGTGTATTCGGCAGGCATGGCCAAGCGCTTGGCCACGCCAACGGCCCGCTTGACCTTGCTGCCGTTCAGCCAGGTCAGGAGGTCGATGGCATGCGCACCCGTATCGTTGACGGCGGCACCGCCTGCCACCTTGCAGTTCAGGCGGAAATCGGTGACGGCCACGTGGTTCTGATAATTGTGCCAGTGCTCATGCAGGGAGGCCCGGCTCATGAGCAGGTTGCCGATGACGCCTTGATCGATGAGGGCTTTGGCCCACTCGTTGTGGACCCAGAAGCGCCGATCGCAACCCACCATGAGCTTGACCCCGGCCTTCTTGCAGGCCTTGACGATGTCCCACGCCTCCCGGTTGGTCACCGCCAGAGGCTTCTCAACCACAACGTGCACCCCCGCCTGCGCAGCCGCAATAGCCTGGTTGCGGTGGACGTTGTTCGGGGTGGCGATGACGACGGCGTCGAGATGCGCCTTTTCAAACATTGTCCGGTAATCCGTGAACCACTGCTCGGCACCCCACTTGGCGGCAGCAGCTTCTGCGCGCCCCTGATTCGCGTCGCAGACGGCGGCCAGCTTGGCCTCGGGCTGCAGGGCGATCGATGGGAAGTGCGCGATCTCGGCGATGCTGCCGCAGCCTATGACACCCATTCTTACATCTGCCATCTCATCCTCCTCCGGTCCCACTTCTTCGACGGGCTAGCGATAGCCTTGAGTGACACGATTCTCAACCTGGTGGCGAACTGGCATGCGACCAAGCCGCACGCCACCCGTTCCTTCGATCACGAAAGCAGCCGTGGCACACCCCCAGCGAGCGGCAAGCAAAGGATCCGCACCGCGCAGATACGCGGAGAGGAAGCCCGCCATGAAGGTGTCGCCGCCCCCCGTGGTATCGACGACCTGTGCAGGCAGTGCCGGCACCTGCCAGCGCGCATCGGCCGTGCAGACGAGCACGCCCTTCGAGCCGAGGGTGATCACCACGATGTTCGGCCCACAGGCCAACAGGGCGTCGGCGGCCCGCTCATAGTCGTCCTCACCAAAGATGGCCCGTATGTCCTCATCAGAGGCCTTGACGATGTCAAAGCTGGCCGCCACGCCTGACGCCAGATCAACTAGTGAGGGCAGAGCCTGGCGACTGGCCAAGCTCATGTGCACTCCACCGTAGCCGCCCAGATCCACTGCGCTCACCTCGCCCTGGCCCACGACCTGCGCCAGGTCCTCCGGCAGCACGTCGTTGTCCATAGTACACACGTAGATCATGCGACAGCCACGGTATACCGGCGGGATGTCCTCTGCCCTGATCGGACGGGCCTTGCTCGGATAGCGGATCTCCTTGCTGCCATCCGCATCGTAGACGAGATTACTGGCGGTTGTCCGGTCGCCGACGGCCAGACCACAAGTGTCGACACCCGCCTCGGCAATGGGCTGTAGTAGGACCTTGGGCATATCGGGACCGATCACAGTCACCAAGCCCGTGGCTGTGCCCTGCCTCGCGGCCGCTACCGAGCAGTAGGCCGGCGGGCTGCCCAGGAGCGGACCCACGACTCGGTCGGGAAAGTGAATCATCTCAAGCACGAGGTGCCCGACACAGACAAGCTCAGGCGGCTCCATCATATCCGGCCTACCTCTCCCTGGTACCCGCCACGTATTCCCTGAGCTGCGCCAGCGCTACTCCATCCGGAATCTGCACCGGAGGATGCTTGGTCAAATAGGCGCACGCCGAGTCCAGCACGCCAGCAGTGCCGCGGTCCAACGCCAGCCGCACATAGCGCACCATGTCGACAATGACGCCGGCAAAGTTGGCGCTATCCTCAACCTCCAGCTTGGCCTCAAAGTGCAGTGGTGCGTTGCCAAAGTTGCCGCCTTTGATGTGGAAGAGGGAGGTCTTGCGGTCTTTCATCAGCGCAACGTGTGTGAATCCAGTGGACATAATCAACGGATAAGGGAGCAAGCTGGTCACAGCCTCTTGCTTGGTCCGGTGTTTGCTCTTGCCACGAGCCATCAGGTTGGCGAAGTCGGTGTTGCCGGCAAAGTTGATCTGATAAGTCTCGTCGAGGTGGATGCCCCGATCGTACATGAGCGTGGCCAGCGCGCGGTGGATGATCGTGCCGCCGAACTGACTCTTGACGTCATCGCCGATGATGGGCACCCCGCTCCGAATGGCCGCCTCCTGGTAAGCCTGGTCGCAGGCGATCAGTGTCGGCATGCCATTGATGAAGCCGATCTTGGCTTCCTTGATAGCCGCATCAGCATAGAAACGCGCAGCCTGGTGGGCTTCGGTAGGAATGAAGTTCAGCAGCATCTCGGCCCCACTCTCTCGCAGTATGCGTGCGACATCGCAAGGCTGCCTGCTCGATATGGGCACATAGTCTGCGAGATGTGGCGGGTTGCCGTCGAACACGGGGCCCATCTGAACGGTGACGCCATAGGGCTTGACCTGCACCTCCGGGTACCTGTAAGCCACATTGGGCGCAGCGAACATGGCCTCGCTGAGATCCTTACCCACTTTGTTGACGTTGATATCAAAGGCCGCCACGGGCACAATATCGGTCACCCGATAGCCACCGATCTCGGGGTTCATGAGCCCACGAGTGTCCTTTGGGTTCTTCCTGTAGTATTCAATGCCCTCGAACAGTGCCTGACAGCAATTGCCGATGCCAGCGATTGCGACCCTGATCTCCTTCGTGCTCATTGCTCCACGCCTCCACTAGTTGCCCTGCCGATACGATTCCAGTATGGCGCAGATCCCATTGTGAACCTGTACTTGCTTAACCTGAGCACATGTCATCCTCCACCCACAGCCAGTCTGCCATGGCATCATTTCTCCAACAGCATTGCCATTACGAGCCACACTCAACACCCCATGCCTGCACGAGATATCGCTCAGCTGTACGCTCCATACTGCTGAAGCGCTTCCCACATCGCCAGCACATTCTCCGGCGGGACATCAGCCTGGATGATGTGCGTCGGAGCAAAGACAAAACCGCCGCCCGGCGCCAGCGTCTCGATGTTCCTGCGCACATCGTCCTTGATCCTGGACAACGGACCGCTACCCAGTACGGCCTGAGCGTCAATCCCCCCTCCCCAGAAACACAGGTCCCGGCCGAATTCGTTCTTCAACTCGTGGGGGTCCATGCCCCTCGCGCTCACCTGAACTGGGTTCAGGATATCCACGCCAATCTCGATCAGGTCTGGGATGAGGGGACGGATGGCACCGCACGAATGGAACAGGATGAACACGTGTGGAGCGACTCTCCTGATCGCCGCGCACAGCGCCCGATGATAGGGCTTGATGAGCTTGCGATACGTTTGGGGCGACAGCAAGAGACCATCCTGCCCAGCGAGATCATCCGCCTCGTTCACAGCGTCCACACAGTCGCCCACAAGCTGCAGGGCTCGCTCCCAGTAAGCCGCCTTGAGTTCGACTATCCTACTCAGGAACCTGTGCACGTTGCGGGGCTCGGTGGCCAGGTCAATGTAGAAGCGGTCAAAGCCACGCAGCCAGGAGTACATCTCGACAATGCCTGGGCACAACCCCATCAGTACGACAAACCCGCCCTGAGCTCTGGCGCGCTCCGCCTCAGCGCGCAGGCCTGTATAGCGCTCAGCCCCGTAGGGATCAGGCCATCGGTAGTGCGGCCACACAGCATCCACATTGTCCACGTCGAAAGGGTGGCGGTGGATGTCAAAGTACAAGCCGCCCTCACGAGGCATGCGCCGCTGGATACCCCATTCATCGCAATAGGCCCAGTATTGCGCTTCCTCATCCAGGGCAGCCTGTCTCGGGTCCGCCCAGTGACCGTAGACGAGGCGCGTGTCCACCCGAAGCTGCAGCAGGAGATCTTCATCCATCCTAGCCGCCTGGGTGATGATGTTGAGCACACGGATGGGCGCAGGAGGCAGTCCCAGTCTCTGTCTGAGGCCAGCATAAGCCTGCCGGTGCACGCCAGATTGGGCCATGCCTCCCAGATCGAGGGGCACACGATCTGCCTCGCGGTGGCTCAGGGCAGTGAGAACACGCTCGCGGCTGTTCATCGCTCCCCTTGGCTCCAGTAGACTCGCAGCGCGTTCCCCCCCAGGACCAGTTCACGCTCTTGGCGCGTCAGGAACTGGGTGTGCAGTTCGGCCATCTCCACCAGCTGACGGTACGTTGCATGGGTTAAAAGGCTAGGCAAGTCACTCCCCCACATCACCTTGCCAGCTCCGATGCGCTCGATAACCAGCCGCAGGTAGTGCCCGGCGGTCGGATAGGGATAGTTCTCCCGCGGCAGATACCCGGGCAGGGCGGCACAGTCGAACCACACGTTGGGCAGGCGCCCCAGGTCGATCTGCGCCAGCCACTGCGACCAAAGGCCCGGATCGGCCTCTACACGGGGCGTCGGCTGGGCCAAGTGTGGGATGACGATGGGCAGGCCGGGATGATGCGTGGCGATAGCCCGGACGGCTGCCGTCTGGTAGGCACGACTGCCAACTGCCCCCAGATCGACGACCAGGACCATGTCTCGCCTCTCCAAGTCGCTCCACAGCCACTCCAAGCCTGGGTCGTCGAGCCGCGCGTCCGGGTGCAGGCCACAGAGGCCCGCATTCTCCGAGCACTCGAGCTTGAGAGCTCGGAAGGGGCCCAGGGCCAGGGTGCGGCCATACAGGGTGCAGTTATCGGGCACCCAGGGATCGAAGTAGGCGGCCGCCACCAATCGGTCAGGGTAGCGCGAGACTGCCTCCAGGACGTACTGGTTGCACTCGCCGTAGAAGGGTCCCTGCAGAAGCACTGCACGCTCGACGCCGGCCCAGTCCAGGTGTGCGAGGAGCATCTCGGCACCGAATGCAGTGGCCTCAGCCAGCGGCGGGAGCGCCTGGATCTGCGCGCCACCAAACGACACGCGGCCATAGCCCAGGCCATGCGTAGGGCCCGCCGCTACCCGGCCCTGCACCCGGGCAAAGATGTGGGCGTGCGCATCTATGACCATCTTTGCATCTACTCCATCGGAGCCGGACCGAGGGACACGCCCACCTTCCGGGCCGTCTCGGCGATCTGTCGCCAGGTCTCCTCAGCGACCGGAATGCCCTCGGCGAGTCGCCGGTTGCGCACGCGGTAATCGAGCGTGCCCGGCATCACCACCTCGTCATAGCCGAGAGCGGGGGGCGTTGACACCATATAGGCGCTCATATCGTCCATCAGCGCCCGGAAGCGTTCCAGGCCACACAGCGCCTCGGGATTGATGGCGATGAGGCAGAGGCCATTGATGTACATGCTGTCTTCTGAGACGGCTTCGCCAGCCATGATGCCGCTGAGGATCTCCACCAACAGGCTTAGGCCAAAGCCCTTGTACCCTTGCTCGGAGCCGAAGGGGAGAATAGTGCCACGCGGCGGGCCATAGAAAGCGTGGGGGTCCGTCGTGGGGAAGCCATCGGCATCCTGGATGCAGTTGGGAGGCACAGCCTGGCCTTGCTGCAGCAGGATGCGGATCTTGCCCTCGGAGATCATGGCAGTGGACATGTCCAGCACCACCGGGTGACCGGACGTCGGCGCAGCGTAGGCCAGTGGATTGGTCGCCAGCCTGCCCTCGCGGCCGCCCCAAGGCACGACGAAATGGCCGTGCTTGGAGCTGTTGGCAGTAGCCAGGCAGAAGAAGCCCTGTTCAGCCACCTTGGCGGCATAAGAGCCCAGGCGGCCCACGTGGTTGCTATTGCGGCTGACGACGCAGGCAAGGCTGCCAGTCTGCGCCTTCTCCACCACAATGCCAACCATGCGCCTCGCACTGACCATGCCAAAGTTGAAGCCACAATCGACGATGGCAGTGCCAGCCGTCTCCTTGACGATGCGGATGGGCGCGCCCGGCTTGATCTTGCCGCTCAGCACCTGCTCGACGTACTGGACGTAGCGCATCACGCCGTGGGAGTCGAAACCCATCAAGCTGGCGTCGACCAACTCGTCGGCAACGATGGCGGCATCATCCTCGGTTGCGCCACAGGCCACGAAGAGCTGAACACCGATTGTACGAAGGTACTGGGCAGAGAATCGCTTCATGAGCTGCATCCTTGTCTACACCATGCTATGCGACCCGCTATGCAACGCCGCAGGCCAACGGGAATCACATCCGTGTCCCTCACGCGGACCCCGCGAGACGTCCGCGGACGACCTGCGTGATCTGGTCCATGGACCGGATGAGATAGCCATAGTCATCGCCAACCTGGAGGAACTGGATCCCGCGCCTGGCCATGAGGGAGGCGTAGCTAGGGTCAGGCCCCATGCCCGAACCCACAAACAAGCCGGCTGCCCTCGCCTTAGCGATGACCATCTCGATGGCCGCCACGACCGTGGGATGCTCCACGTTGCCAAGCATGCCCAGCGCTCCTGACAAGTCCCAAGGGCCGAGGACGAGAGAGTCCAGCCCAGGCACCAACACGATCTGATCCAGCGCAGCCAAGGCCTCTGCCGTCTCGATCTGCACGGCAACAAAGATGTCGCGGTTAGCGCGCTCGATGTAGGCCAGGCCGCTGTCCCGGCCATAGTTGGAGGGCACGCGCGGGCCGAAGCCACGCCGCCCTAGCGGGACGTAGCGGCAATCGCTCACCACCTGCCTGACCTCGTCGACCATGCGCACCTGCGGGACGATGATGCCCTCGGCGCCCACGTCGAGGACTGGTTTGATGAAGGGCGTGCTGCTGCCTGGCACACGCACCAATGCCGGTACGCCCTTGCCGCGTGCCGCCAACAGGTGACCGCTCAGCGCTTGCATCGTCATCGCACTGTGCTCAAGATCGATCCAGAAGAAGTCCACCGAATCAGCTAGAGCCTCGGTGATCAAGGGATCTGAGAGAGTGATGCCAGCGCCAAGGCAGATGTGTCCAGCTTGCAGGCTCTCGCGGAATTTTCGGATAGCGCCCATGTCTCTTCCTACCATCCAGTCTACGCGTTGAGAGAAGCGATCTCTTCCTCGGAGAACAGCGGCAGCGGGCGCAGGGTCAGCCCACCATCGATCACCAAGTCCGCACCGTAGGTGTAGCCACTCAGGCGATCGGAGAGCAGCAGCACGGCCGCGTTGCCAATCTCCGCAGGGTCACCGAAGCGGTGGGCGGGTATGAGGCGCCGCATCGCATCCTCAATGTGCGCCGGGATGTCGGCAGTCATGCGCGTCTGGAAGTGGCCCGGCGTGATCATATTGACGCGGATGCCATACGGCGCCATCTCGATGGCCAGGTTCTGCATGTACATCCGCAAGCCCTCTTTGGAGATGCGATAGGCCGCCTCGCGGTACGCAGGATTGAAGCGCACCGTAGAGCCAATGATAAGTATGCTGCCGCTGCGACGAGGGATCATGTGGCGCACCACCTCACGGCAGGCCCAGACGCAGGCCGAGAGGTTGGTGTCGATCGTCCTATACCAGGACTCGGAGGTGATCTGTGTCACAGGCTGATGCCAGGTCCAGGCCGCAGCGTTGATGTACAGGTCCAAGTGGCCCAGCTCAGCAACAGCCTGTTCCACCATGGCAACAACCTCCGGCTCATGACTGACATCGGCGCAGATGCGGACGCACTGTACAGACCGGGAGCGCATCGCTTCGATCGCGACCGGGTCAGGATTGCGACTGGCAATCGCCAGATTGACGCCCTCCTCTGCCAGAGCGAGAGCGATCCCCTTGCCAATGCCACTGGCCCCACCGGTGATCAGGGCCGTCTTGCCTCGAAGACCTGTCTCCATGTCGTCATCCCCGCTATGTATGGAGGCTCGATACGCCTTTCAGCCACGGATATAGATTCCGTGTTAAACTTGACCCACCTGTCCGAAGTCCGCCCCACCACTGAGGGCGCGGTTGGCTGGTATCATGCTTCAATTCCGCAGCTGGCTCAAGTGACTGGGCGAGTCTGCCTTGCATGCGATACCTCGGACCTATGACAAGATGTGACTGTGGTGCAGCAGGCGATCCAGTATGGCCGCCGCGATGACCTCATCGCCGCCAAAGACCTTGCCCCAACCGTCGAAGGGCACGTTGGTCGTAATGTAATGACCAGGGACGCCCGTGTATAGAGGCGATTGACCAGTTGGAAGAACAGGTTGGCCCTGCGAGAGTCCATAGGAATGTAGCCCAACTCATCAGCGACCAGGAGGTCCGAGCGGCTCAGGGTCTCAATCAGCTTGCCCAGACCACCCGTAGCATCGGCGGCCAGGGCGTTTTCGAGCAGTTCCATGGCCTGCACGAAGAGCACGCGCTTACGGGCCTGACAGGCGCGCAGCGCCAAGGCAATGGACAGGCAGTGGCGCCCACTGGCTTGCCCTGAGCGCGTAGGAAACGAATAGCTTTTCAAGCCTCCACGGTGATCATCTCCTTATAGAGATGTCATCTAAACATCGGACAGATGGCGTTGAAGCCATACCGATCCAGTAGAGAACTCTTGAAGGTATGGTCAGCGAGATGCGTTCTGAACCTGTCGGCCAGGTCGGGCAGCCGGCGCAAGGTGTGATTGTGACTGGCTGCCCGTCGGGCGGCCTTCCAGACGTGCTCTTGCGGGTTCAGATCAGGTGCTGCAACCGGGAAACGCATGACCTCCAAGCGCGGGTTTTCATCCAAGACATTCTGGACGGCCTCCCCACTGTGCCAAGGCGCGCGGTCCCAAAGGAGCAGGATCGGACCATCGGGATAGGCCGCCAAGATGTGTTTCAGGTGTTCAGCTGTATGCCCTGCGTCCATCTTGGCCACCTCGGTGACCGTCTCATGACCAGTGGACAGGTTCAGCGTGCCGTAGAAGCTCGTCTTGCCTCGCTGGGTGTCCACACACACTATAGGCGTCTGACCACGAGGTGCCCATATCGGCATCGTAGTAGCCTGCAAGTACAAGGTCGCCT